>CAZQAO010000030.1:0-11781 GCA_964591225.1 uncultured Muribaculaceae bacterium
GAACTTCTAAAAGATCTAGAAAATGAATAAAATATAAAAACTATTCTACTTTTTAAGAAAATTAACCCTAAAATAAAAAAGAGTCGACTAAAATATCGACTAAAATCAATTATTCGAATAATAGAATTTCACAATCCCTTTATTTTAAATAAAAAAAGGAGAGGACACATAACTATATGTCCTCTTTCAGGGGGTTTTGGTTGATTCACCCTCACATAAAATCGTAAGAGTGTTTCGAAAGGTTAGCATGATATCTATCATGCTAATAAAACTATATAATGAATTTTTTTCTTTGTCAAATAAATTCTTTAAAAATTTACAAATTTTCGCTTTGCTTATCTTCTTTAGCCTTTAACTTTTTTAACTCATCATAATAAAGTACTTCAGAAGTCATATAATATGGAATAACAAAGACCATAGGAATAATTAATACACAAGAAATAATCCAACCTAAAAAACTCAAATTAAAAATAACATAATCCATTTTATAACCCTTTAAAAGTTCTTTACTTTTACTTAAACATTCCATTGGTGATAAGTCATTATTATCAACATAAACTAAATAAACAAAAGAATAACTAATCGCTGCAATAATACCTGGAATTATAAATAAAAATGACCATAAAAATGATAAAATAAAAGTTAATAAAGATATAGCAACAATTGGTAATACTTTGCCAATATAACTAAAAATAACATCACGATTATATCTTTTTTTACGAACCATTTTTAATATATAGGCATAAAAACCGACAGATAAAGTCATCGAAAAACAAGATACTACTATAGATAAGACAAGATTTAAAGTTGATTCAGAATTTGTTAATATTTGTACTGCTAAACTTAATAAAAATGAAATTGCTAATATGATACCATATCCAGCCCAAAAATCTTTTAATTTTTCTTTTACAATATTTTTAGCTTTAGATTTTATCTCTAATCTATTCATAACAATCCTCCTACAAATATTATATTTTATTCTCTATTTTTAATCAAGATTTACAATAGATTTTATAATTTTTTGGTATTTATCTTGTTTTATCTCTTCTGTTTTTAAAAATTGCGCACTATCTTTTTTAGCTTGTAATAATATTTTATAATCTCTTCTTAAATCAGCGACTTTAAAAACCATATCCCCACTTTGTTTAGTACCAAAAATATCTCCTCCACTACGCATTAAAAAATCTTGTTCACTAATATAAAAGCCATCATTGCTTTGTTCTAGTACTCTTAAGCGATCTACTTCTTTATCACTAATTAAATAGCAGTAAGAATCAAATTCATTTCTTCCGACACGTCCTCTTAATTGATGGAGGGTGGCTAGTCCATAACATTCAGCATCAAAAATAACAATCATGGTAGCATTTTCCACATCGACACCAACTTCAATTACCGTTGTAGCAATCAATATTTTAATTTCTCCAGCTTTAAAAGATGCCATTATCTTTTCTTTTTCCCGAGGACTTATTTTACCATGCAAGATAGCTGTAGGAACTTTGCCTTGAAAAGCTTTATCAAAACTTTTCTTTAAACTGGCCACATCATGGCCTTCTTTTTCTTCTGATTCTTGAATAGATGGTGCTACCACATAAATTTGATGACCTTTTTTAATTTCTGCCCAAATACTTTCTAAAACACTTTTTAATTCACTTTCTTTTTTAACAAAAGTTTGAATTTCTTTTCTTCCTTTAGGTTTAGTTCTTATAATACTGGTTTCCATATCATTATAAATAGTTAAAGCATAAGTTCTAGGAATTGGGGTTGCACTCATATAAATAATATCGGGTAGATGACCTTTATTTTGTAAATTACTTCGTTGATTTACTCCAAATCGATGTTGTTCATCCGTAATAACTAATCCTAAATTAGCAAAGGTGACATTTTCACTAATCAAGGAATGAGTTCCAATTAGAATATCAATTTTAGCATTTTTTAAATCCATTAAAATTCGTTGGCGATCACTAGATTTTAAACTACCCGTTAATAATTCGACTCTTACGCCATAAGGACTCATAATCTTTTTAATCGTTTCATAATGTTGAATGGCTAAAATTTCTGTCGGAGCCATTAAGGCACTTTGATAACCACTTAATGTATTAGCATACATGACAATAGTAGCAACAATAGTTTTGCCACTACCTACATCCCCTTCAATTAACCGATTCATTCTTTTGGGACTCTTTAAATCACTAAGGCAATCAAATACCGCTTTTTTTTGATCAGTAGTCAAAGTAAAAGGAAGATGATTAATAAAATCAGTTACCTTTTCTTCATTAAAACTATGCGCCAAACCAAGCATTTTTTCATTCTTGGCTTTTAATAAATTAATTTTTAACATAAATAAAAATAATTCTTCATAAATAAATTTTAATTGAGCTTGTTTTAATTGTTTGATGTTTTTTGGATGATGAATTTCTTTTAAAGCGGATAATTTATCACTAAAATGATATTTTTTATTAAATTGTTCGGGAATTAAATCTAAAATGGGTTCGTGATAATTTTCTAGAGCTTCTAAAATATAAGTATTCATATTAGCATTTTTTAAACCCTTGATAATATGATAAACTGGTTCTATTTTAGTATTTTTAATCCCTCCTAATTTAATATCACTAGCCATAAAACTATTTTTTTGAGCATTATATTTACCAATTAAAGTAACTTCTTTACCAATACTTAAACAGGCATTTAAATAGTTACGATTAAAAATAGCTACTTTAATATTAACGTCATCACAAAGAGCTTGAAAAGAGATTCGGGTTAAATTTTTACGTATATAAACCATATTGGGAGCAGTTTCAATAACCGCATTAATAGTTACTGTATCACCTTCTTTAACATCTTTTAAATGCAGGGGTTTATAAATATTATAGCGATAAGGATAATAATTAATTAAATCTTCAATAGTATATATATTTAACTTATTTAATAAAGATAAAGTTTTAGGTCCCACTTTTTTTAATGCTTGCAATTCCATATTTACACCTAACTCCTATTAATCAAATTATAGCAAATCTAAGCCCAAATGAATAGTTTTTCTAAGGCTATTTTTTTTCTAATTTTTTGCAAAAAAATGTTGACAAAAATAACCTAATCAATTAGTATATATATCACCAATTCACTTAATGCGAATTGGTGCTAGTATCACACTAGTCAACCCCTTTTTATTCTTTTAGAAGCTGTCTTCAGGGGGCAGCTTCCATTGTGGAATCTAAAAAAGTACGAGATAATTATTTCGTACTTTTTTCTTTATAAAATTGATATCTTTTTTGAGCGTTTTCTTTACTTTTTAAAAATAACTCTTCAGCTAACTCAGGATTCTTTATTTTTAAAGAATGATAGCGGATTTCGTGGTCTAAAAAGTCGTAATAAAGATCAAAATTAGGTTCTTTACTATCTAAATATAACTTGTCAGTACAAGAATTATAACGCATGAGAAGAGTATAACCAGATTTAACTGCTAAGTCTTGTTCTTTTAAACTACAAGCAAGTCCGCCTTGGATACCATGTTCAACGCAAGTGGAATAAGCAATTACTAAAGCTGGTCCATCATGTTCTTGAGCTTCTAATAAAACTTGGCGTGTGTGATCTAAATTAGCCCCCAAAGAAATACTAGCAACGTAACAATTAGGATAAGACATGGCCATCCGGAATAAATCTTTTTTAAATGTTTTTTTACCATCGCTTGCAAACTCCGCTACTTGGCCCATATGACTAGCCTTAGAACTTTGACCACCCGTATTGGAATATACTTCACTATCTAAAACTAAAATTTTAATTGGATAACCACTAGCTAGGACATGATCAATACCGCCAAAACCAATATCGTAAGCCCAACCATCGCCCCCAACTGCCCAGATACTTACTGCTGGTACATAAGCTATTAAATCTTTTAAATCCTTAGGAATTTCTAAAGTTAAAAATTCTTCTTGCAATTGTTTGGTAATTGCATAATCATTTTGATTATCGAGCCAAAGTTTAAATTTTTCTTGAACCTCGGTGGTAACTGATGCCATTGATTTTGTTAAAATCGTCGCTATTTGTTCTCGTTTTTGCGTAATGGATAAATACATACCCAAAGCAAATTCAGCATTATCTTCAAATAAAGAATTTGCCCACGGAATAGAATACGGAGTATTAGGGACACTGCCCCCATAAATAGAAGAACAGCCTGTAGCATTAGCAATAATTAATTTGGGACCAACAATTTGGGTTAATATTTTTAAATAAGCAGCTTCCCCACAACCAGCACAAGCTCCTGAAAATTCAAAATGGGGTTTAACTAAACTTAAATCTTTGATAGTTTTAGTTTCCGAGTAGTCATTATCTTTAGCAAAATACTCATTACTTAGCTTTTGTTTTTCTTCGTCATATTCGCCCCACGTAAGAGCTTTATGCCCCTTTAAACCAGGACATATATCGATACAAAGACCACATCCCGTACAATCGGCTTCACTAATACTAACCAGATAATAACTTTTATCACCAGGCATTTTTACACCTAAGGCTTCTTGATCAGTTTTAAAAGCTCTTATAACTGCATGGGGACATACAAAACTACAACGACCACACTCTATACACTT
Organism: uncultured Muribaculaceae bacterium; assembly: GCA_964591225.1. GTDB lineage: Bacteria > Bacillota_I > Bacilli_A > RF39 > UBA660 > MGBC108787. The sequence continues at coordinate 4,581 of CAZQAO010000030.1, forward strand.
ATCCGGAAGCCATTTTACCACCCGATGGGCGATATTTCTTTTTTCATTCCGAGAAAAAGATACTGGAAAACTACCCTCTTTTAAATCTAATAGTTCGCTAACTTTTAAATCATTACCTTGCCGATACTCAATTTTTTCTAACACAGTTGTCGGTATTTTCTTAGTATAACCAGATGGCGACAAATGAACGGGGAATATTTGTAGATAAGCATCTTGAATAGCTTTCTTATTATTTAAAACAATCTCTTTTCCTTTATTCTTAAATTGGTAATCAATATTTTCTTCGACATAAGTAACTGCCTTTTTAATTTTTAGCAGTCTTAATAAAACCACTTCCATAATCTTATTAATTTTACCTTGTAAGTGATATTCAAAAGCTATTTTATCCGCAGGAATACCTAAAACCGTAATCTTATTTTCTAAAAGATACTTTTTATCTGCAGCACTTATTTTTTGATCTAAAACTTTTTCATCCGGGGTATTAACTAGTAATATACCTTGAGGTTTTACTTTGCTAACTATATCATATTTCGTAAAATATTCATCTTTGGTAACGACCACAATATCGGCTTTCGTAATCGTATAGGGAGCATGAAAATTATGATTTTTAATTCGCAGATGACTTACAGTTACCCCACCACTTTTTTTAGAATCATATTCAAAGTAACCATCAACATCTTTAGCTAATTTTTGGGCGACAATCTTTAATAAATCTTTGCTCGCACTAACCATTCCATCACTACCAAAGCCATAGATAAGAATTTCTTGAGCTTCGATAGGTACTTCATAAGCATATTTTGTTAAACTTAAATTGGTAACATCATCGTCAATTCCAATTGTAAAATTGTTTTGTAAATTAGTTTCCAGCATCTTGTAAACACTGTAAATATCTGCTGGAGTAGTATTCTTACTAGATAAGCCATAACGGCCACCTACGATTGCGATATCTTTTTCTTTTAAGGCAGCGACGACATCTAAATAAAGAGGTTCTCCCATACCACCCGCTTCTTTAGCTCGATCTAAAACAGCAATTCTTCGGACAGTTTTGGGTAAGACTTTAAGTAAATATTGCCTACTAAATGGCCGATATAAATGAACTGCTATAACCCCAAATTTACTACCCTTTTTATTTTCTTGTTCCACTACTAATTTAATTGTATCGATAACACTACCCATGGCAATAATAATATATTCTGCATCCCTAGCCCCATAATAATTAAATGGTTGACAATCAGTTTTCGTAATTTGATTTACCTTCATCATATATTGATTTACAATATCGGGTATGGCATTATATAAACTATTACGAGCTTCTACTGATTGAAAATATATATCTTCGTTCTCCGCTAAGCCTTTTTGAATTTGGGCATTGACATGTAAGGTTTTGTTTTTAAATTCATTAATCTTTTCATAATCCACTAATTTTAAAAATTCGGTATCAGATATATCTTCCAAAGTATCTAATTCATGGCTGGTTCTAAAACCATCAAAAAAATGGACAAAAGGTAGAGTTCCGGTAATTGCTGCTAAATGAGCCACAACAGCATTAGTTCTTACTTCACTAGCATTATTACTAGCTAAAACGCAAAATCCGGTATCTCTAATAGCATAAATATCACTATGATCACCAAAAATAGATAAAGCATGAGTGGCAATAGTTCGAGAGGCAACATGAATGACTCCTGGCAAAGCTTCTCCGGCTATCTTATACATATTAGGTATCATTAATAATAAGCCTTGACTCGAAGTAAAGGTGGTGGCTAAAGATCCGGTAATTAACGCCCCATGCATTGCTCCTGCTACTCCCGCTTCACTTTGCATTTGAACTAATTTTACTTTTTGATTAAATAAATTTAACTTATCAGTATGATTTAAATAATCGATATTCGAAGCCATAGGACTAGAAGGGGTAATGGGATAAATAGCTACTACTTCACTAAAAAGATAAGCTATATCCGAACAAATTTTATTGGCATCAACAACTAACTTCATGGTACCACTCCTCTTTTTTAGTATAACACGTCATATAAATTAATGATTATTTTTTTCCAGCTTTCTTACTAAATAGCCAATAAAAGTCATACTAGTAACTAAACTGATAATATTGCTAATTTGATCTATCATAGTACCGGTATAGTCTACTGTAATTGTAGCAGATGCCGGAACTTCAATTTTAATAAATCCCTTTTCATCTTCTTGATATGCTAATTTAGTAGTTTCATTAAGCGTAGTAGCACTCACTCTATAACCTAAATAATAAAGACGAGGCAATTCTAAAGTTACAGGATTTTTAGTATCTACTTTAAATACTAAAGATTCCATATCATTGGTAAAAATAGTTACATCCGCCTTACCCTTAACCACGTGAACTAAATCATCTCTACTTCTTAAATAATCAATATTTTCTTTGGCTTTAACTGGTAAATATTCATTCATATAACCCATACCTGTTTCAGCTAAATTATAATTTTCTAAAGCTACTTCTTTATATTCTTGGTGAGTTAAACTAATGAAAGCGACGACTAAACAAGATACTACACTAATCACAATGCCCAGTTTAGGTCTTTTTAGTTCTTGTAATGCATAATAAGCTAAAATACTTAATCCCAAAGTAGTTAAAATGGCCAAGCGAGAAGGAAATTGAATTAGTAATAAAAAGTCAGGCATAAGTTTCCAGGGAAAAAGCTTGGAAGACATAAACATCCCCAAAAGAGTCCAAACCATACCTACAGCAAATAAATAATCTTGTTGCATCTTTAGTAAGATATTTTTAGGTTTTAACTTTACTATCAAATACAAAAGAAACAACAATGCTATGATATTGACAAACGCATCCCCCATCAAAAAATCTTTTAAACTTAAAGCATTTTCATACACACCATCCGGATTAGCCATCGCATTTTTACTAAAGACAACATAATTACCTAATATTCTATGCTCTAATAGTGGTAGTAAAAAGAACATATTGACTAACAAAACAATTATGGTTCCCAAAGCTAAAGTTTTAAGAGTTTTAGGATTAAAAACTTTCTTATAATTAATTAGTAAGATTACTCCTAAAAACAAAGTAATATACATAGTCAATACTAAATGCGATTCAATAAGACCTGTATACCCTAATACAAAAGTAAAATAAAACTTAGGATAATCTTTATTAAATAAATAATAGATACTTAGTAAAACAATTGGTAAAAAGATAAATATTAAAGATTCATTTAAAGCATCTCGTACCATCATATCATAAATTTTATAGGGAGCAGTTAGATAAAAAATAGCAGCTACCAAAGATAAAGGCTTATTCTTAGTTACGGTTTTCATAAAATAATACATACTTAAACCCGAAGAGAAAATAATTACTAAATCGGTAATTTTTAAAGTAGTAAATATTGAGGAAGATAATAATTTAATAAAAGCGGCTAAAACGTGAGCTAATTGCGGATAAAAAAGACCGGCTCCGTAACCAAAATTATAAGCAATTACTGGAAAAATCTTGGTATTTAAACTATTGTTCATTCCTAAAATATAAGCAATATGATAACCCGTATCATGACCTTCAAAATAACGACTATTTAAAATAGGAATTAATAATAAAATTGAAAGTAAAAAAAGCAAAATATAATAATAATCTTTATTTTTTAATTTTTTCATAAGTTTGCTTCTTTCTAAAATTACTTGGTTTTAAAAACCAATAATTTACTAAAAATATAATTCATAATAATAACGATAACTTGAGAGATTATCTTACCGGTAAAATCTGGCCAAGAAAGTAGTGAGACAATTATATACATTGTCGCCATATCTAATAAAAGCGTTAGTATTCGAGAACCTACAAAAGCTAAAAACTCTTGCCCATAATTTTTATTTTTACTTTTAAAAACAAAAATTCGATTAGCAAAATAAGCAAAAATAACAGCCATTACCCAAGATAAAACATTAGCTATCTGTAACTCTAAATTATTATTAGGATTTAAAAAAGTACGCGTAAAAATATAATAAGATAGCAAAGAAACTACTAGGGTTAAAAAACCAACAATGAGATAATTCCAGATTTGTGGATTTTTATAATATATATTAAAACCCCAATTCCAAAACTTAACCAATGGATTATGATCATGGCCTTTAATAATTAACTTTTTTTCGGTAACTTCTCTCTTATCTAAATTATTATTTTTCTCTGAATGCGCATAAAAACGCGTTAAAACACGGGCGATACTTTTGGGCCAAAACTTTTGAAACATGAAAAAATCTTCTTCGGTTCTAATATTGGCTTGAATAATTTGAGTAGTAGTTGATTCTTCATGAATTCGATGTCCCATTAAATATTTAGGTATATAAATAAACTTACCCTTTCTTTTCGATAAACGTTCCCAAGCGAGCCAATCGACATTACATTTTAGCTTACTAGCAAAAACGCGTTTAGGACATTTCTTTTTTACAAAAGTTACCGAAGGACAACCAATGGCACTTCCAAAACGAATTGCAAACCTCTTAACCCCTTGCCAACCAGAAACTACTTTAAACCGCAACGGAAATAAAAGTAGACGTTTAATCAATAAATTAATATTCTTCGTTTCTTTCGCACCGTTTTTAATTTCATAATAATTAGGAAATATGATTATCGCCTCAGGATTATATTCATAAGCCTTAATTATTTCTTCCGCATAACTTTCATCATATATATCATCTTGGTGAGCAATCGTTACTAAATCAGTAGCACCCACAGAAAGAGCAAAATCAAAATCATACCCGATACCTTTACTTTCTTTATTTACTTGCACTTTTAAATGATACTTTTGAGCCATTTTCTTAATATAATCATTAGGAGTAGAAGTAGCAATTAAAACATTAGTTTTTATAGTTTGGTTTAACACGGATTTAAGACAATCTTCTAAATAAGGTGATTCTTTATAAGCCAAAACCACAAACGTATGAGTTGTTTTCATTATTTCTCACCGGCCTTTTTTAGTTTCAAAGAACGATAATTCATAAAAACCGGAATTAAGGAATTAATAATTGTATAACGAAGTCGATTAAAAGGATAAGTAACCAAATTAAATATGCGCCAACAAAAGAAATAAAGTCCCCACCCCTCTTCATCAGGTGTATCTTTCCATTCTGTTAAACTTAAATAATGTTTATAATCATCTCTATATTTATGGGTATTATGTTTCCGCCAAGGTCGTTCTTCCCCTAAATAATGAATTATCACTGGATTTTTTTTAGCCTCTAAAAAAGTATTCTTATCAATATATTCGGCGGGTTTTTCTAACTTACATAAAAAACGATAACTATATTGATCAAATATATTACAATAATTATATTTGGGAGAAAGAGTATAAATTTGATTCTTTAAACAACCATTAATAGCATCTTGATCATTGGCAAATAACTTACCACTATGTTCTTTATAATAATTAATTATTTTAGAACCAATCTTTTGATGACGCCATTTTTCTAAATTTATTAATAATACTCCTGCATTATAATAATGACTATTTTCTAAACCTAAAGCTTGTTTTCTTTTTTTGTCAACGGTCGGTTCAATACTCGCTCCCACTACTTTACCATCCATATTATCTAACCACAAATCGGTTAAATCTCCTCGACATATCGTATCTCCATCTAAATATAAAACTTTATCAATATTTTTAGGTAAGATTTTATCAACTAATAATCTAGCTAAAACAATAGGATTCCAACCATTGGTATCAAATTCAAAATCGAAATAATTAGCCAAATTTTCTAAGGGCAATATATCTAATTCTCGATTATATTTTTTAACACATTTTTGTAATTTCTTTTGATCTTGCAGCGATAACCCCCCTAGCACAATTAAGTAAAAATGAATCGTATTCATTTTTTTATTATTTTCACAAATAGAGGTAATACTGGCTGCTACTTGGGGTAAAAATTTATCATTTAATGTATATAAAATATTCACTATTCTACCTCTTTTCTTATTTCTTTAATAAAGACAACAATATACATAATTAGTATTAATAACATAATTAAGGCATATGAAAGGGAAGCTCCGAAAACTCCACTTACTTGTACCAACTTATTGGATACAAAAAAGGCAACGACACTAGCTATTAAAAATATTAAACTTTGGACTTTAGTTTTACGCATAGTAGTTAAAGCATTTGATAAAATATAAGACATAGCATATAACGTAGCACCACCAATAATAATAAGTAAAGAATTTAAGTATGGCGATAACTCTATACCATATATTAATTCTAAAAAAGGAATACCAAGCAAATAAGCTACCCCGATTACTACTAAACCAAATAACATAAGTATAAGTTCCATTTTAATAATTAAACTATTAAACTTTTTAATCTGTTTACTTTTTAAATCTACTGTTAAACGAACTAGAAAGGGTTGAATCATAAATTGACCAAATAACGTAATTAAAGTAGCTGGCATCACAATAATTCCAAAGATGGTTTGAAAATTATTCGCCATATAGTTATCAATAGCAAACTTAGAAGCATTAAGAATATATTGGGTTAAAAGCGTAAACAAAAATGTATAAAAACCATACTTAAATAATTTCTTAATTTTAGCAAAATCAAATTTGGTACGCTCATAATTATAATGCCTAATATTTTTAAAATCATAAAATAATAGTACTAATAAATTCATTAATATTATGCCTAATATTGCTAATATTAAATTATGCGTAATATAATCTACGATAAAAAATGCGGTAAAAGGTAAGATAGTTTTTAAACATAAAGATATACCCACTTTATAAAGATCATTATTTTTCTGAATAATAGCATAGATAGATTCACTAAAAGCTTCTATTAATTTATATATAGTTAGTAATAATAAAATAGTAAATTTATAAACGGGATATTGTTTTATCAAAGCAAATAAAATAGCGATGATAATCATCGATCCACAAGTAAAAAGGCGATGATAAATAAAATCTTGATTGCTAAAATTTTCATCTGTTTCGGTTACTTGAAAAGTTCTACCATAATAGGTACCAAATACTTGTAAAAGGCACGCTAATGAAAAAGCAAAAGTAAAAATACCAGCATCATCGACACCATTTATTCTAGTTACGACAATTAAAAAAAATAGTGAAATACTAGTATTTAATAAAGATCCAATTGTATTCCATATAAAATTTTTTTTCAAATTTTGATTCATATTAATCCTCGGTATTTTTATCTATTTTTTCTTTTAA
>CAZQAO010000031.1:0-11584 GCA_964591225.1 uncultured Muribaculaceae bacterium
ATAAAAAAAGTAGCTATATGCTACTATAACCAAACACCATAAGTAATAGCTGCCATGGCAAGTAAGAAACCAATAACCCAAAACATTTTAACAATATCTGTTTCTGGCCATCCCATTTGTTCAAAGGCATGATGTAATGGAGCCATTTTAAATACTTTTTTATGAAATTTACGAATAGATATGATTTGAATTAAACTTGATAAAGCTTCGACAACAAATACTCCACCTACTAACACTAGTGATAATTCATGTCTAGTTAAAATAGCTACGGTAGCTAATGCCGCTCCTAAGGATAAACTTCCTAAATCACCCATAAATATTTTGGCTGGATGAGTATTATATAATAAAAATCCTAATAAACTTCCTACTAATAAAAAGCAGAAAATAGCCACTTCTTCGTAACCTTCCATCCATCCTGTATTCCAAGCGATAATTCCAAAAGCAAAGAAGGCGATGGCAGATAAACCACCTGCTAAACCATCTAGACCATCAGTAATATTAACAGCATTACTAGTACCCACTAAAACACACAAAATGAAGATACCAAAAACCCAACCCATATTAATATTAATTCCTAAAGAGGAAATCCATAGAACGGATTCGCCACCATTTTTCATAAATACATAGAAGAATACTAAGGCGATAGCCATTTGTAATAAAAACTTAGTAACAATACTTAATCCTTTATTATTTTTAAATTTTAATTTTAAAAAATCATCTATAAAACCTAAAGCGGCATAAGAAATAAAGACAAATAATAAAATAAATAAATTATGATTAGGAGTGATACTACCTCGTAAATACAATAATAATAAAGAAAATAAGGTTGGTATAATAAATATAAAACCTCCCATAGTTGGAGTACCATTTTTCTTAATATGTCTTTCTCCTACAGTAGAACTAGTATTTTGACGGACATTTAATTTCTTCATGAATTTAACAAAAAAGAAACCAAAAATTATGGAAAGCGTAAAACCTAACATAATGGCTAGAGAAGCCTTAGCTAATATTAACATAGATATTCCACCTCGTTATCTCAATTATATACTCTTTTTTAGAAAAATTTGTCGTCCCAAGCTAGATTTTACATTAGTTAGACAGCATTAATTGAATTTTACTATTTTCGGGAACATAATAATCTCCTTCGGGACTTTGATAAATAACAGTATCTCCAGTGCCAGAAGTTTGAATTGTAAATCCTTTTAAAGCTTTTTTAGCACTTTCTAAATCCATTCCAACTACATTTGGTAATTTAACATATTTAGTATCTAACCACGTATATTCTCTAGGCATACCTTCTTTAGTTTTCGGAAAATCATATAAATCAATAGCTTGTTTTAAAATATTTTTGGCAATAGGAGCTGATACTACTCCACCATATTGCGTAACGCCTTTAGGATTATCAATTGCTACATAAACGACTATTTCAGGATCATCAGCAGGCATAAAACCCATAAAAGATAAAATATAATTTCCTACCATATAAACACCATTATTTACTTTTTGAGCCGTTCCCGTTTTACCTCCAACTCGATAATTTTCTATATAAGCATTTTTCCCTGAACCATTAGCAACTACACTTTCTAAAGCATGACGAACCATTTTACTAGTATCTTCACTAATTACTCGTTTTCCTTCATCGGGACTAAATAGTTTTATAACACTATTAGTTTCAGGTTCAGTCATTTTGGAAACAATATAAGGTTTATGTAAAACTCCTCCATTAATAGCCGCTGATACGGCGGTAATTTGTTGAATCGGCGTAACACTAATTCCTTGGCCAAAACTAGTAGTAGCCAGTTCTACTGGTCCCATTTGATCTAATGTAAATAAAATACCATTAGCTTCACCATTTAAATCTATACCCGTTTTTTGTCCAAAACCAAAATTTTTAATATAACTTAATAATTTTTCGGCTCCTAATCTTTGTCCCATCACAACAAAGCCGGGATTACAAGAATTTTCAACCACTTGTAAGAATGTTTCTTCACCATGGCCCCCGGATTTCCAACATTTGATTCTGGCTCCTTCAACCGTAATACTACCGCCATCATAGTAATGATCTTCAAATAAATTAACTGTTTTTTCTTCTAAAGAAGCCGCTAAAGTAATAATTTTGAAGGTACTTCCTGGTTCATAAGTCATCCATATCGGTAAATTTCGATTAATAACTTCTATTGAAGATGTTTGATAATGATTAGGATTAAAAGTCGGACGACTAGCCATAGCTAAAACTTCACTCGTTTTCGGATTCATAGCCACAATTAAGGCTTGATCCGGATTATATTTACTGATAACATTATCTAATTCACTTTCCACTTTTAATTGTAAATCAATATCAATTGTTAAATCAATATTTATCCCATTTTGAGGTTCTTCATAAATTTCTGATAGAGAAAGACGATTACCTTTACCATCAGAGAAATATTTAATTGCTCCATTTTCTCCTGTTAAATAGTCATCATAATTTAATTCAATACCCGATAACCCTTGATTATCTATACCGACATATCCTAAAACATGCGATAAAACATTATCATAAGGATAATAACGTTTACTTTCTTTAACTAGATAAACTCCATCATAATTTAAATTATTAATTTGTTCGGCCACCTCATAGGATAATTGTCTTCCTTCAGGATGAACTCTTTCAATACTAGTTTTTTTAGAAACATGTTTTAACATCTCATCATAACTTACTTGTAATATTTCTGCTAATTTCCGTGCTACTTCTTCTTTATTTTTAATTTGATTAGGAATGACTACTAAACTCGTCGTAGTAATATTAGTAGCTAAAACTTTACCATTACGATCTCTTATTTCTCCACGATCAGCAGTAATTGGTAGTTCTCGACTCCATAAAGAAGTAGCTAAAGAATTTAATTTTTTATATTGAAATATTTGAATATAAAAAACCCGCCCAATAATTAAAACTAATAAAATAATTATTACTACTAATACAACTCGCATTCTAGTATGAATTTGATTAAAAAACATAGCTCTCTCCTCTATAAAACTATATGTAAAAAAATCTATAAAATTCATTATGAGACTATGATTTAACCAAAAAATAAAAAGGTTTTACACCTTCTTATTATTCTTCATCTTGAGCCATTTGTTGTAATACTTCATAGAAAAGTTTGCCAACTTCTTCTATTTCTTTTTGATCAGTGACAATTTCTACAGAATCTTCGCCATCACTGATAACTCGTCTGACAATTTTTTGATTATTTTCAATAGGATTTTCATCTTTATCTACTTCAACTAAATATAAATATTCGTTATTTTGGTAGTTTACTGAACATGCTACTGTATAATCTTTATTATCTTCTAAAGTAATAATATCAAATAATTCAATAGAATTCATTAACGATTAAGACCTCCTAACTGAATATCATCTAAATTATAAAAACCTTCATAACCATTTTCGGTACTTAATTCATTTTGACTACGAACTGCTACCGGTTTAGCTCCTTTACTTTCTAAAGAGGCTTTTAAGGCCGTAAAATCAGGGTCAGTTTCATCTAAGAAGACTAATGCACCATTATAATTATAAGTAATACCTGTTACTTTATGCGTACTATCAGCATCAAAATACATTGATTTACCATTTGTTTCACTAGAAGCATCATATTGATTAACATAAATAGACATATCGTCATTTTTAACAGTAAATGTATCACCTAAATTAATAGAACTCATAGTTTGAACTTCTTCACTCGGTTGTTCACTAACGGAATCACTAACATTTTCTGCCGTTTGTTCTTGCCCTTCAGCATAATTGGCTGTTACATCAGATTGAGCAGTATCTTGAAAATTACCATAATTAGTTAATATATAGGCCAAGTTCGTTCGTTTTAATAATTCTTGTCCTAAATCATTTAATTCATCGATAACTGGTTTTTGAGTAGTTTCTGATTCGATCGTAGGACGATTATTATTTTCAGCTACTTGATTATTTTGTTTCCGAGAATGACCTTGGTAAGCTCCGACTACTAAGAATAAAGCTGCTGTTGATACTAACGCACATTCTACAACTCGCTTCTTAAATTTATCTTTATTAGGAGCTTTTTCTGGTTTTCTAACCGCTTTTATTTTAGAAATAACTTGTTTAGTGTTCTTTTTAGCGGTTTTTAAAGCACAAACTCCTTTAGCTGCCAAGTAAGCCGTTTTTTCAATGGCTTTATGAACAAGAGGATGGTCTTTAACTTCTTCTTGTTCAGTTTCCGTTTCTAATTCTTGATTCATAGTAGTAGCAATCTTATCTAAATCAGCTGATTTTTCTTCATCAGGAATCCGTTTATTGGCTTCTAAACCAAAAATATCACAAGAAATACTAGCTAAATGAGCACTTTCTTCTTTAGAAAAACCATTTTTTTCAAAGATTTTTTCAAAATCTCTCGCTTTTTTAAATTGAGATTTTTTATATAAACTATAATATTCTTTTAATAAGGCTTTTAATAATTGGTCTTTCTTTTGTGTATCCAGATGAGAATTTTCTAAGAAATACAATTCATTTAAAATATCTTCTTTACGATCTTCTGTCTTTTTAACTGCGGCTTCTAATTCTTCACATCTTTCATTATAAGCATTAGCTTTTTCACCAATTTTACCGACTTCTTCTAAATCCGTTTTTAAAACTTTAAATGATTCTCCACAAACTTTAATAGAAACACAATTTTCATCTTTTTCATTAAGTGCCCGATCTTGTAAAACTTCCATGGATCTTATAATTTCTTGTTTTACTTCGGACAAATGAAAATAACTATCAACGTAGATTTGTTGCATTTCTTCTTCAATTTTTTCGGCTTCATTAATATCAATTACTTGTTTACTTTGTGCTAAAGCTTGTTTTTCTTGTTGGTCATAAAGACGATATAAATTATCTCTTTTCGCTTCTAAATTGGCAACAGCGGCCCGATATTGTTTTCTTTTACGCCATGGTAATTTATTGTTACCATATTTATCTTTAAAATACTCTATATAACTTTCCACACATTTAATTTGTTCCCCTAAAGATAATTTGTTATATAATTCTTTATTATGAAAAATAGCCACATATTCATCTTTATCACGAGTTGGATTTAATTCATTAGAATCATGAGTCTCTAAATAAGCAACGGCAGTTGAAACTTGATCATACATACCTTTAAATTGATTGTATATAGCACGATATTGGGTATCGTCATAATGCTCAACATCATTTCTCATTTTAATTAATTGTTGTTGATAATTTCTAGCCACAACTAAAACTTGGAAAGAACTCCACTCTTTCGCCACTAAAGCATCAGAAATATCGTCATGCTTGTGGTGATATTGATTAATTTCTTCAATAGAACGATTCACAAATTGTAAGAAAGAAATTTCCCCCTTTAAAAATTCATTTAATTGGTCAACATCTTCAGGTGATGAAGCATTATCATATAATTCTTGGCCATCATGAATTAAATCCTTTAAAATGTCTTTAAATGATTCATAACTCGTAACCGAATTAATTACTCTTTTACCTAAACATATTTCTTCTTCTAAGTAACGAACTCTTTGTTGCCAAGCTACTGCTTCCCAATTTAAAACCTTTCCTCTTTCATTTGAATTCATAATATCTCCCTCTTTTGCACCCAATTATAATATAAAATGGTAAATTTTGCAAATCTATGGTGCTAAAGTAATTTCTAAAGTACTATTAAAATCAATTGGTTGACCAATTGGCATCGATACACTGGCTACTTTACCATACATTGATAAAGAGTATGGTAAACCAATTAAATTACAAAAAGAAATAATATCACTAGCACTCCAGCCAATCACATCAGGTAAAATTATCTCTGAATCATTAGTTACTAAGAATACTTTGGTTCCTTCTAATATATGATCAGTTTTTAATGGATATTGATTAATTACATAAGAACCTTTACCTAAAACGACTGGTTGTAAATTCTTAGCTTTAATCTCTTCTACTGTCGGTGTTATTTGTTTAGATATATAACTAGATAAATTAATAATTTTAGTCATATCGGCATCATTAACAGCTTCCGTTAAATTCATAGTTTTAGCTACTTCTTCGACGACATTATTAACTATTTTTGCTATATCATTAGTTTCTCCAATTAATTGTTTAACGGAAAAGAAAATAATATATTGGGGATTTTCATAAGGAAAAATACCAGCAAAACTTTTAATATAATCATAATTGCCTTTTAAGTAACCCCCATTACCATTAGCAATTTGGGCTGTTCCCGTTTTACCCATTAAAGTTACATTGTCAGGAGCAAATAATTTACTGGATTCTAAACCGCCATAAATCATTTTATACATTAATTCTTTAATTTTAGCAATAGTTTCTTTGCTAGCTACCGTAGCTACTTCTTCCCGCCCATTTTCTTTGACGACGTTACCATTTTCATCGACAATTTTCGAAACAATATACGGTTTTATCATCACGCCATCATTAGCAACGGTCGTTAAAGCTTGTAACATTTGAATCGGGGTAACAGTAAGACCTTGGCCAAAAGAAGCATTAGCTAATTCACTTTCATAATTAAATTTTACGGTTCCGGATAATTCTCCAGGCAGTTCAATTCCTGTCGGTTCGCCAAAACCTAGCGTTTCATAAAAGCTACGCAAAGTTGTCGAACCTAATTGCAAAGCTAACTTAGTAGCAGCAACATTGGAAGAATAAGCAAAACCAGTATCATAATCAATATAACCCCAACCAGTATTATTAAAGTCTTTAATTTTGGTGCCATCACTTAATTCAATAGTTCCTGATTTGTATACAGCGGAACCATCGTAAATGCCTTCTTCGATAGCATCCATAAAAGAAAATATTTTCATAACTGAACCCGGTTCATATACATAGGAAGTTAACGGATTTAAATAACTTTCTAAGCCATCTAAAGTATTTAAATTAAAACTTGGCGTACTAGCGCTTCCTAAAATAGCTCCAGTTTTAGCATCCATAACCGAGAAAGTAGCCCACGAAAAATCATAATTATTTTCTAAAGTATTAATCGCATTTTCGACAATTAACTGAATATTTTGATCTAAAGTTAAATAAATATCATCGCCACTTTTCGCATCTTCTGATAACTCGGGAGTATTGGGCATCCGATAACCATAAGCATCTTTTTGATATTTTACCCATCCATTTTCCCCCTTTAATATATCATTAAAATAAGCTTCAACTCCCATTTCACCATTAATTTCTCCGGAATCATCTTTCCTAGCATAACCAATAATATAAGAAGCATAATCTCCTAAAGGATAACTCCTTTTATATCCTAATTCAAAATCAATACCAGGTAAATCAAGAGCAACAATAGCATTTTTTTCTACTTCCGTAATACCTCTTTGCAATTCTATTTGATACAAATTCTGACGATTCAATAAATTTAATAACTCTTCTTCACTTTTATTTAATAAAGGAGCTAAAGCTTTAGCAGTACCTGGTTTATCAACAACATGTTGGGGATCACTTAAATCCTTTGTCCGGGATTCAGATAAATAAGCAATAACTGTATAAGAATTAGCATTATTAGCTAAAATTTCTCCATTGCGGTCGTAAATTGTCCCCCGTGAAGCATATAAAGTTTTTTCTTCCGTATTACGATTATCCGCAAAAGCTTTTAAATCAATACCATCGACATCTTTATTAGTGGCTACAAACAATAATTTAGCAATAATAAAGACAAATAAAAAAGAAACAGCTAGCATTGTTACTTTAATATGTATTTTAATGCTACTCTTTCTTTTCATAAAAATTCTCCTTTTAATGATTATTTACCACTTTGATATTATCATTATTATACGTCAAACCGATATCTTTTGCAACTTCTTGAATTTTATCTAAAGAAGCTAACTCATTAATTTGCATACTTAAACTCTCATTAATATTGGTTTGTTTTTCAATTTTATTTTTTAATTGTTCAACTTCAATATTTGTCTCCGAAAGTAAGGCTTTAATAAAAACATTAGAAATTGGGATAGCAATTACCAAAAAGAATAGGATAAAATATAAAAATTTATCTCCTTTTAATTTTTTAGTTGTTTTCTTAGTTTTCTTTTTCATCTTTAAATCCTTTCTATTATTCTTAATTTAGCACTCTTACTACGACTATTTTCCTTTATTTCATTCGTACTGGCGACGATTGGTTTACGATTAATTATTTTAATAGTTGGTTGAAACTCCTTAGGAATATCAGGTAATCCTTTTACTAATTCATCTACTTCACTATAACGTTTAAAGATTTTTTTAACTATGCGGTCTTCCAAAGAATGAAATGTAATTACACACATTCTTCCACCCGGTTTTAATAACGAGATGGCATCAGGTAAAACTTGTTCTAAGACTTGTAATTCTTGATTAACTTCAATTCTAATAGCTTGAAATATCTCTCGTTCGGGATGATGTTTAAAAAAATAATTGGCACCGACAGCTTTTTTAATCACTTGGGTTAATTCAGTAGTTGTTTTTATTTTTTGCTTTGTTCTTTCTTGGACAATCATCTTAGCAATCTGACTACTATGACTTTCTTCACCATAGTCATAAAATATTTGCGATAACTCTTCTACTGAATAAGTATTTACCACATCATAAGCACTTAGTTTTTCATCTTGATTCATTCGCATATCTAAATTACCATCATTCATAAACGAAAATCCACGACTAGCATCATCTATTTGAGGACTAGATAATCCTAAATCAAACAATATTCCATCTATTTTGGTAATTTGTTCTTCTTGTAAGCATTTTTTTAAATGAACAAAATTTTGATGAATAACTTTAAAATTAGAACCAACATTTTTAAGAACTTGTTTAGAATACGATATTGCTTCTTGATCTTGATCAAAAGCATATAAGAAACCTTTAGGAATTTGTTCTAATATTTTACTACTATGACCAGCATAACCTAGAGTAGCATCAACATAAATGCCATCCTCTTTAATTTGTAAACCAGCTATACTTTCATTTAATAAAACACTATAGT
Source organism: uncultured Muribaculaceae bacterium (assembly GCA_964591225.1). Taxonomy (GTDB): domain Bacteria; phylum Bacillota_I; class Bacilli_A; order RF39; family UBA660; genus MGBC108787. The sequence goes on from CAZQAO010000031.1 coordinate 8,988, forward strand.
GTAACATCTTAAAAAGTCCCATCCGTAAATAAGTTCTCAGCTATATCCGATAACTTTTCACTATTATCATTTATAAATTGCTCCCATTCAAGCTTATTCCATATTTCAATACGGTCGTTAGCGCCGATTATAACGCACTCTTTAGTTAAACCGGCGTAACTCGCTAGTGGGGAGGCAATGCAAGCTCTTCCTTGACGGTCAAACTCACACTCAGTAGCACCAGAAAAGAGGAATCTAACAATTGTCCGGGCATCTTTTTTTGTAAAAGGTAGAGTTTTTAATTTTTCTTCTGTTTTTTTCCATTCCGCAATAGAATAAACATACAAACATTTTTCCAAACCTCGAGTTATAATAAATTTTTCTCCAAGTCCAGCACGGAACTTCGAGGGCAACACGAGTCTTGATTTATCATCAATGGAATGATGATACTCGCCCATAAACATTTTAATCCCCCACTTTCTACCACTATGTACCACTGCCTACCATTATTTTACAAAATTAAGGTATAAATGTAAATACTTTTTTCAGAAAAAAAGCAAAAAATTTACAAAAAAAATTACTCATGACAAGTAATTTAAAACTTCAATATTTTTTTATTTTTTATGATCATATTCTTCTAAAAAACTATGATAAACGCCATCTTTTTTAGTTCCTAAAACACAATTTAAATTAATATTATCTAAACTTTTAAAAATATTACGATCAACTTCTTTATTTTGGGAACGCAAATATTTAATTAAAGCTTTAACTTGGGCTCTTTTACTATCGGAATCATCTTGAATAGAACAATTTTCGGTAAAACGACAAGCACAATTTAAAAACGTAAGCGAATTAAATTCTTTCCAGGCAATGATAGCACTTTCTTTAACTAAATACAAAGGCCGAATTAATTCTAAACCGGAAAAATTTTCACTATGTAATTTAGGCAACATCGTTTTAATTTCGGATGAATAGAACATCGCTAGTAAAGTAGTTTCTATTACATCATCAAAATGATGACCTAAAGCAATTTTATTACAACCTAACGTTTGGGCATAATTATACAAATGTCCTCTGCGCATTCGAGCACATAAATAACAAGGACTTTTGGAATCTATTTTAGCTACAACATCATAAATATCAGTTTTAAAAATCTCGATTGGAACTTCTAACAATTGGGCATTATCAATAATCTTTTGGAGATTTTCTTTACTATAACCAGGATCCATTACTACAAAGTGGGCTTCAAAATTAATCTTCCCATGTCTTTTTAATTCTTGAATACATTTAGCAAGCAAAAATGAATCCTTGCCCCCACTCATACAAACCATAATATTATCATTTTCTTTAATTAATTCATATTTGTTAATAGCTTCAATAAAGGGACTCCAAATTTCTTTGCGATAGGTCTTAATAATACTACGTTCGATTTCTTTAATCTTTTCCATTATCTAACTTCTCTTTTTTTAGTCGTACATTAACATTGGCAACAATAAGACTATATAAAATAGAACACAATGGTACACTGACAAGCATACCAGCTATTCCAGCAACACTAGCGCCGATAGTAACTGCTAACATTACCCAAATTCCCGGAAGTCCAATCGATTTTCCTACTACTTTTGGATAAATAAAATTACCTTCTACTTGTTGTAATAAAAGAATAAAGATAACAAATACTATGGCTTTAATAGGACTAGACATAAAGATTAAGAAAGCCCCAACGACAGTTCCTATAAAAGCTCCAAAAACTGGAATCAAAGCGGTAAAACCAATTAAAACCGAAATAGTTGCAGCATATGGTAATCTAAGTATTAACATTCCTAAGAAGCAAAGAACTCCAATAATACATGCTTCCATACATTGACCACTAATAAAATTAGCACACACGCGACTAGAAAGACGACAAATTTCATTTATTTTCTCAACATGACTATCTTTTAAATAGGCATGCATCAATTTTTGAACTTGCCTACTTAAAGTTTCTTTTTGAGCCAAAATATAAAAAGCAAAAACAATTCCTAAAACAATGTTAGAAATACCTGAAACAATGCCAGTTGCTAGAGAAAAAGAATTTGATAATAATGTTTCTTTATTATTACGAATAAAATTCAAACTCATTTCCTTTAAATCGTAAAAAGCTTTGGTTATATTTTGAATTTGACTTTCATCAACACCAATTTTATTTAAGAAATTAGAAACATATGTAGCATAACTTGGTAAATTTTGAGCAAATATTTGAATAGCATTTTTTAACTCAGGTACTACTAAAAAGAATATAGTACTAATTAATAAAATAATAAGTAATACTGCTATAACTAAAGACAATGGTCTTTTCAAACGTTGCACTTTCTTACTTCTTTTAGCAAAAAACTTATTTAACCATTTCTTTTCAATAACATTTAATAAAACATTAATTACAAAAGCTAATACCAACCCAATAATAAATGGCATTAATAATTGAATACAATACAAAAGAAACTTAAAAATACTTCCTATATGATTAAATACAAAAAGTAAAAGTATTGTAAACAATATTATTTCCATAATTGTTTTTTTATTTTTTTCTAAATTCATATGCATCCCTTCATTACGTAGGCTATTATACCATGAATATT
>CAZQAO010000032.1:0-10820 GCA_964591225.1 uncultured Muribaculaceae bacterium
CTCAATATGATGGTCAATTACAAGAAAATTTAACTACTTTACGAACTAAGTCTTTACAATATGCTAATGTTATTACCAATTATTCTTCAGACGATACTATGACTAAACAATCAGCTACTCGCTTTAAAGAACAAACAATTGGTAATCAAAATGAATCACTAGCTGACTTTGTTTTGAATGATAGTACTTATCAAGAATTGCAATCAAATGGTCAGACTGCAAACGTTACCCGTTCTCATGCTTCTTCTTTAGTAAACAGTGCTAATGATGCTATCAATAGTGCTAATACTAATATTAATAATGAGATGAATACGAGAATTCAACGTGAACAACAAAGAAATCCATAGGTGATAAAGATGAATATATTAAAAAAGATTAGTAATTGGTCCACTAATAATTTCGAAAATTATCAAAATGAAAATAGAGTTTATGATGAAATTGTTGGTGAGATGGAAAATTTAGATGATTTATTAAATGTAATTGCTACGGATGTTTATATGATTGAAGCAGTTGGTTTAGATGAAAAGGTCGATATGAGTTTATTTCAAAATAAATTAATTATTGATTTTAAACGTAAGTCTTTAATAAAAGCATCTTTAGAAGAACAGAAAGCAATTATAAAAGAAATTGCTTGTTTACAACAAGAATATGATCAGTTTTTAGATGAATTAAAGAATTTAATCTTAGCTAGTAATCGTTTTATTGAAATTCAAAATAGTACTTCTAAAATAAATGCTTTGATATCTCATCATGTTTTATTAGAAGCTTTTAAACCATTTTACGTTGAAGAAATGATGCAAAAAGTATGGACTTTAGAAGATTTGCAATTATTAAGAAATAAAATTGCCGAAAGAAGAACTATTTTAATTCCCTATCTAGCCGAAATGGAAAGTTTAAAAAGATAAAAAGGAGGAAATATTATGAATAATAATTATTTAATACCAGCAAATTCTAAAAAATCAATGTTAATTTTAGGCTTTTTTACCGGAGTTGATTTAACTATATTTGCTATTGGTTGTTCGTTTACTTTGATTATGTTATTAATATTTAGTCAAAAAGTTAGTTTTGGAGGGACAATGCTTATTTTAGCCCCAGCGTTAATTTCTGCGTTTTTAGTAATGCCCGTCCCAAATTATCATAATGTCTTACAATTAATAACCAATATAATTACTTTTATCTTAGGACGAAAAAGATATTATTGGAGAGGTTGGTGTCTTAATGACCAAGACAAGTAGTAGTGTAACTAGTAAATATACTGAAGACTGGGTTCCCATTAAACAAATATTAAATGGAATGATTCAATTAGATAGTGGCGAGTATGTAACTGGTGTCAAAATAACTCCTCGGAATATATTTATTTTGGATCAAGGAACACAAGATAATGTTATTTATAATTTACGGAATTTTTATAATACAATTGACTATGAATTTTGGTTAATTGTTGCCGATCGGCCGGTGGATATAAATATTTATTTATCACAGTTACAAGTTCTTTACAATAATGCCAGTAGTGCCGTTATTAGAAAACTAATTATGCAAGATATTAATAAAGCTAATATGTTTATGAGTGCTGAGTATAATGTCGTTGATACTGAATATTTTCTCCTTTTTAAAGAGAAAAAACTGGAAATTATTCAAAAGAGAATTCATAATTTAATTGCTAATTTATCTACTTGTGGATTAATATCAATGCAAGTATCTAATAATGATTTAAGAATGCTTATCGATAATTTCTTTAATGGGGGGAAAGCAACAACAGTAGGAACGGTGATGCCAGAATGAACATAAAAAGTCAATTAGCGCCCAAAGGGATTGAATTTAAACCCACAGAATTTATAATGAGTGGTAAATATTGTACGATATTAACGATTATATCTTATCCGAAATATATTTCTGAAGGATATTTAGCGAATTTAACTAATATTTCCGGAGTAAAAATTGCTATAAAACATATTCCTATTGAATTTTCTACTTTACAAAGAATGCTTAATAAAGAAATTGCTGATTTAAAACAACGATATCAAACGGAAAATGATCGAACTATTCAAGAGCGGATTCGTCAAGATTATGAATCATTGGAACAATTTATTCAAATGTTAGCAGCTACGCAAGCCCGCATCTTTGATTTCCAAATGCATTTATTTATATCTGCTGATAATAAAGAAGAATTGGAAATTAAGAAGATGCAAGTTCGTAATTATTTAGATGGTTTAGGGATGAGAGGCATACCTATGATGTTTGAACAAGAGAAAGTTTTAAAATCAATTATTCCTATTTTCCCAAAACAAGATATTGAGAGTAGAGTGGGAACACCTATTCCTTCTATTACTATGGCTGCAATGTATCCCTTTATATTTGATAGTATTAAAGATCCAGGAAATAGTACTTTATTTGGCGTAGATTTTTCTGGAGGAGTAGTTTTATTTAACCAATTTCTTTATAAAATTAAAAAAGAAAATAACCGTAATAATGCCAATATGATTATTCTTGGTACTAGTGGTAGTGGTAAATCGACCGCCGCCAAGTTACTACTTCGCAGTCATTTAAGAAATGGTTACAAAGTAGTGTGTATTGACCCAGAAGGTGAGTTAGCAGAAATGACTCATAGTGTTGGGGGCGATTTTCTTGATTTAGGTAAAGGTGGTCAATTTGGGATGATTAATCCCTTAGAGATTGTCGTTGATGCCGATGAAGAAGAAATTGAACAAGGTCTTGGTTATACCGTATTAACAAGAACTTTACAACAATTAAAAGCGTTTATGAAATATTATTCACCGACGATTGAAGAAGATGTTTTGACCATGTTTAGTGAAGTGGTTCAAGATACTTATAAACGTTATAAAATTGATTATGATTCGGATTTTACCAAATTTACGCCCGAAGATTATCCTACTTTTGATGATGTCTATGCTACTATTAAAGGACGAATTTTATCAATGCCTGAAAAGACTCATGAACGGGATGTTATGGAAAGACTAGAGTTAAAAGTAAGACCATTAGTAAAAGAATTGCGTTATTATTTTACTGGTCATACTACTTTAAGTATCCAAAGTGATTTTATTGTTTTTAATATTCGGGAATTAATGAATAGTGATGAAAATATAAAAAATGCTTTATTTTTTAACGTTTTAAAATATGCTTGGGGTCTTTGTTTAGATAAAGATACTGATACGGTTATGTGTGTCGATGAAGCCCATGTTTTAATGTCTGGTAAGAACGAATTAGGAGCAGAGTTTTTAGCCCAAATTCAAAGACGTAGTCGTAAATATAATACTGGTACTATTATTATTACTCAACAACCAACTGATTTTGCGGCTCCGAATGTCTTAGTTCATGGTAAAGCTATTTTTGACAATGCTTCTTATTATTTAATTATGGGTTTACGTAAACAAGCAGCAGATGATTTAGGTAAATTAATTGATTTAAATGAAAATGAAAAAGATAGTATTAAATATTATAATCAAGGAGAAGCTTTATTTGTTTGTGGTAATCGAAGAATGAGAATAAATGTTATAGTTACTCAAGAAGAATTAGATTCCTTTGGAAGTGGAGGAGGACTATAGTACGAAGTAGGTGATTTTAATGCCCCGTCAAGATGAAGAAGAAAACCAAGAAACAATTGAATCAACGGAACTACAAGAAAATTCCAATGTTATGCTAAATGATGAGCCGGTGGAAAATCCATCGGATTCTTCTGATGGGGCGAACCAAGAGAAAAAGAAAACTAGAAATGGTGTTGTTTCTAAACAAATAATTGATTTATTATTGAAGAAAAAAATCTTAATTATTGTAGTAGCAGTTTTAATCCTCATTATCATTATCATCTTTTTATATTTAGGGGGCGATTTTGATATTCGGGGGATTGATCACATCGATACAATTAGTTACGCTGAATCTTGTGATGGCGTTTATTTAACTTGGGAAAATCAATCTTATATAGAACAAAAACAAGAAGAAGGAACCTATGCACCCGTGACAGATCCATCGCAAGTTAATTTAGAAGATACTGAACGTTATAGTTATAAAAAATATTCCTTTGATTTTTATTTTGCGAGTATTGTTTGGGTAGATAATAATAGCGCTAATGATGTCGATAATGAAACGGTTTTAAAAGCCATGGCTATTTTAGTAAGAACTAGAGTAATTAATAAATTAGGAGAAAATTGTGTGGTCTTAAAAGATAATAATCCAGAGAATTTTCAAGAGTTAACTGGTAATGAACCTAAATTTAATGAAGTAATGAGTGCTGTTAATGATTCTGAGAATTTAATGATTGGTCGTGATGGTGGTCTTTTTGATTCTTTGTACGATGCTTTTACTTATGTTCGAAAATATAAAGAAGATGATCCTTCTTATAATGATGCTGGAGGATATTATTTAAAAAATACTAATGAAGTAGGAAAACAAATTGTTCCTGCTGAGTGGGTAAAAAAATATAATGTTCCCAAACAAAAAGCGACTGATTATGCTTATTTAGAGTCTTTTAGTTTATATGGTGCCAAGTATTTATTAGAGAAAAAAGATTCGCAATATGAATTATATCGAATTTTAGAGGAATATTTTGGCCGCGATATCGAATATTATACTCTAGTTTATTATAATAATGGTGGTTTTAGTGGTTCACCTAGTACGGGATTAACTTGTTCCCAATTAGATTTTTCAGGGACACCATTAAATAAAGAAGAATTTGTAGCTCGTATTAATGCATATTTAAGTGGTAAAAACTCTAAAACAGCTAAATTGTTCCGCGAGAATGCTGGTAAAATTTATGATATGGCTCAAACGAGTGGAGTTAATCCGGAAATGCTTTATATTATTGCTTCTAAGGAACAAAATTGGAAAGATACTTCTTTCACTGTAAAATGTAATAACTTTTATGGCATGGGCGTTACGAATGGTAAGAATACCGGAAAATGTTTTGATTCTTTTGAAAGTGGTGTTTCTTACATGTTTAACTACATTAAAAATAAAGGTAGTTTGGATTCTTTTGTTAAAGTTTATTCTTATCTGGGTGATTATTTAGCTAATCCTGGTTCTTGGGGCGATGGTGGTTGTATTTATTTAACTCTACCAGAAATTTATGGTAAAAATTATAGTCGTTGTAATCCTAGTTATAAATGTGCGAGTTCTCGAGGAGGAGCTGGTTGTGTTAAAACTACGGAAGCTGAAAAGCAAGCTTATATCGATTGGCAAGCTAGTAAAATATTAGATTTACGTTCTGATATCTTTGGTATTACTGCCAATGATTGTGTCGATAGTAGTGTGACGGAAGCTAGTGTCGGTGAAGCTTCGAAAGTGGACATGGATGAAAGAATGAATTATTTATTCCCTAATGGTATTCCGAAAAATGAAGCGGAAATGAAAGCTTACTTAATAACTATCCAAGTACCAGTGGTCGATAAAGATGGTAATTCTTCTACTTTAAATCTTACAGTTCATAAAAAGTTAGCTAATGAAATTCAAGCCATTTTTGCTGAGATGAAACAATTAAATTTCCCAATCCATGATGTGGGCGGTTATAATTATCGTAACATGGCTTCGGGAACTGGTAGTCAATCTCATCATAGTTATGGAGTAGCCATAGATATTAATGCCGGTGAAAATCCTGCTGTTTACCAAAGTGGCAGTGCTAATACGAATAGTCCTTATTATATTAATAGTGCTATTGTTGATTTATGGAAAAAACATGGTTTCTATTGGGGTGGCGATTGGAGTAGTTCTTATCGTGATCCAATGCATTTCAGTTATACTAATCATTAATAAAAGGAGATTTTTATGAAATATTTAATAATGATATTGTTTACGTTACTATTTTGTGGTTGCAGTGTAGATTATCAAATTCAAATTGATAAAGATAATCAAGTGTTTGAACAAGCTTTAATTAAAAGTACTAATGAAAGTGAAAGCGAAGAAATTCATAATTATAATTGGCCGATTAAAGTGTTTTATGATGATCCGGATATTGGTGAAAACCCCGAAGAAATAGAAGGAGTAAGTTATTATAAGTCCGAACTAATCTCAGAAAATAATTTATATCACAAAAAATTAACTAATCAGTATACTTTAGAAGAATTTGCCAAAATTAATTTTGTTAATTCTTGTTATGAACATTTTTATGTAACCGAAGAAGAAGAGGAAAATCAAATTACTTTGTCTACTTCACCGAAATTTTTATGTTTAGAAGATTATCCCGAGTTAGATACGGTAAATGTGCGAATTCAAGTAGAAAATCCCGTGTTATCTCATAATGCTATGAATGTAGATGGTAATGTCTATGAATGGCAGATAACGAAAGAAAATTACGAAAATAGTGGTATTATTATTTCTTTTATGAAAGAAAATAAAATTAAAGAGCAAAAAAATTCTATGTATATAATTATCGGAGGATTTGTCGTATTTCTTATAATTATTATTTCAATTGTCTATTTTAAAATGAAACATTAATCTATTTTAATTCCCATAAATATATAGTATAATAAAAAAAGATGGAGGAAAAAAAGATGAGATTTAAAGTATCGCCGAAAGATTTTGTAATATTTATTATTTTTTGTATATTCTTATTGTATTTATGTGCGATTGCGGTATTAAATTTCACTTCTTTTTTCAATGATGGAACGTTTGCGGGTTTAAATCCTTTTCCTGCTTTTATCGGGGATAATTTAGCTTTAACCATTGGCATGTTTGCCGTAGCTTTAATTATTATTTTTTCTTCCGTTTCTTCTTATATTTTTAGTAAAGAAAAAGGTCATGGATTTGGTCTTGATGTGAAAGAAAAAGAAGAAAAAGGCTACTCTAGATGGGCGAAAGAAAAAGAAATTAAAGAAGATAAAAATGTGGAACGGGTACTACCTAACAGCAATAAAGTTGATGCGGCGGGTATTCCCCTTATTAATAATGGTAAAGAAATATATGTCGATAATGGTGCCTACCACAGTTTAGTTCTCGGTACTACGGGTTCTGGTAAAACTGAAACAATTGTTAAACCGATGGTTAATCTTTTAGCTAAAAAAGGCGAGAGTATGATTATTACCGACCCTAAAGGCGAAATTTATAAATATAGTGCCGAGTATTTAAAAGAACAAGGATACAAAATTATTGTTTTAAATTTCCGGGATCCTCAAAATGGTAATGCCTGGAATCCGCTTACGTTGCCTTATAAATATTTTAAACAAGGCAATATTGATAAATCGACTGAGTTATTAGATGACGTCGGAATGAATATCATAAGAGATCCCAATAATAAAGGAGAACCTTTTTGGGAGAATAGTGCCGCCGATTATTTTTCAGGTTTAGCTCTAGGTTTATTTTATGATGCTAAAGAAGAAGAAGTTAATTTAAATTCTATCAATTATATGAGTACTGTAGGAGAAGAAAGATTTACGACCGGAACTTATATAAAAGAATATTTTAATTTAAAGGGTGAGTCTTCTAGTCCTTATATCTTTGCTTCTAATACTATTAATGCCCCTAAAGATACGCAAGGAGGAATTACCTCTACCTTTAGACAAAAAATTCGGTTATTTTCTTCTCGGGAAATGTTAAGTGAAATGCTTTCTTATAGTGACTTTGATATGCGGGATATTGGGAAAGAAAAAACCGCCGTATTTATGATTATTCACGATGAAAAAACGACTTATCATAGTTTATTAACTATTTTTATTAAACAATGTTATGAAACCTTAATTGATGTAGCTCAAGAAAATGGTGGTAAATTACCATATCGGACTAATTTTATTCTAGATGAATTTGCTAATATGCCCCCTTTAAAAGATGTTGATTCCATGGTTTCCGCAGCCCGAAGCCGGGATATTCGTTTTACCTTTATTATTCAAAACTTTGCTCAATTAAATGATGTATATGGTAAAGAAGTAGCTGAAGTTATTAAGGGTAATTGTAATAATTTAATTTATTTAATTAGTACCGAAATGGCAGCTCTTGAAGAAATTAGTAAAATGTGTGGGGAAGTAAAATCTAAAGATAAAGATAAAACTGCTTCTACACCTTTAGTAACTGTTACCGATTTACAAAAATTAAAATTATTTGAAGCCATTATTATTAGACTACGTAAATATCCTTTTAAAACTAAATTAGAACCAGATTTTAAAATGGATTGGGGTATTGAAAGAAAGATGGCCGAATTGCCAACCCGCGAAATGCATCCAATTCAATTATTTGATTTAAAGAAATTTGTTACGGAAGAAAAAAGAAAAAGAATGATGGCTGACATGGATAAAAACAAAGATAATCCAGAATTAAATATGAATAGTTATCCAAATACTATGATGCCTAATCCGTTTTTAAATGGTATGCCCCAAAGTAATAATCCTTTTGCTAATCAAGTTAATAATAATCCCTTTTTAAAAAATGCCCCGATGACTAATGAAGATATTGATCGTATGATTGCTGACATTGATAAAAAATTACAAGAGTTAGATGAAGAAGAAGCCAAAGAAAAAAGAAAGATGGAAAATAAAGGACCAGAACCAGTTAAAGAACTACCGAAATTAGAAGAAAATAAGAGTCCAGAAAAAGAACCTCAAAAACAACCGAAAAAAGAAAATCCTCCTGCTAAAAAAGCAGATGAACCTAAGAAAAAAGAAGAGAAAATACCTGATAAACCGAAAATAAATGTCGATGTTGATAGTGTTATAGTTAAAGATAATGTTATTACCGATGATGAATTTTTTGATGATTTCTTTAATTAAAGAAGATGTTTACCATCTCTTTTTTTTGGCTCTGTTCATAAAATACAGTGGTGAAGTAGATGAAAAGAATCGATTTAAATATTTATCGACCTGATATGGGAATATTAATTGATGTATCAGATGAAGAAACTTATAAAACTAAAAAAATTCCGGGCAGTATCAATATTCCTTATCAAAAATTATTATTAAATCATCAAGAACTTTTAGATAAAAATAAAAAATATTATATTATTTGTTCTAAAGGAATTCATAGTAGACAAGCAGTTAGTATCTTAGAATTTTATGGTTATGATGTTACCCAAGTAATTAGAAATAACTGATGTCAAGAAAACAGGAATTTTAGATAATTTTTAAGACATTGTGGTATACTAATAAAGTGATTGCATATGATTGAATTTATGAAAAATTTAGATGATATAATAAATACTTTTTTATTAAATATGGGAGTTTTTGGACCTATTTTAGGTTGTATCCTAATTCTTTTAGAATCTATTATTCCTGTTCTTCCGCTTTTTGTTTTTATTACAATTAATTTTTTAGTCTTTGGTAATATTATTGGTTTTCTAATTTCTTGGTTTTTTACCGTTTTAGGATGTTTACTTTCTTTTTGGATTTTTAGAAAAAATATCAGGACCTGGTTTGAAGATAAAATAAAAAATCATCCTCGTTTTAAAAAGATTATGAAAATGATTGATAAAATTAAATTAGAGCAATTGACAGTTATTATTGCTGTTCCTTTTACTCCCGCATTTATGATTAATATAGCAGCCGGTTTATCCAAAATGCCCGTTAAAAAATTTTTAGTAGCATTGTGTATTGGCAAAATATTTTTAGTTCTATTCTGGGGATTTGTTGGAACCAGTTTAATTCAAAGTCTTACGCATCCTGTAGCACTCATTAAAGTTATAGTTCTTTTAGTAGTTGCTTATGTACTAAGTAAATTTATTAGCAAAAAATTTAATTTTGATTAGATAAATAAAGTATTTATCTTTTTTATTTTGGAAAAAAGGTATGTTATAATAACCTATAAAGGAGAAAATAAAAATGGAGTACATTATTATAGGATTATTAATTGTTATTATTCTTATGCTCATTATCTTATTATTTAAGAAAAAAGATTCTAATGATATAACTGAGAGATTAGGGCGTTTTGAAGTAAATATTACAAAAGAAATAGGGGATTTTAAATTAAATTTTACGAATAATTTGCATAATGATTTTAATCAGTTAAATGAACAAATTGTTAATAAATTAAATTATATTCATGATAAAGTTAATGAAAGTCTAGACGATAATTTTCAAAAGTCTAATAAAACTTTTACCAATATTTTAGAAAGATTATCAAAAATTGATGAAGCTCAAAAAAAGATTGATAGTTTATCTACCGAAATAGTTTCTTTACAAAGTGTTTTAACAGATAAAAAAACTAGAGGTATATATGGTGAAGTTAATTTAAATTATATTTTATCTAGTGTTTTCGGAGATAATGCTAAAGGTATTTATGAGTTACAACATAAATTATCTAATAATTGTATTGCTGATGCTATTTTGTATGCTCCGTCCCCTTTGGGAACTATTTGTATTGATTCTAAGTTTCCTCTTGAAAACTATCAAAAAATGACTGATAAAACTTTATCTAAAGAAACTCGTGATATAGCTGCCAAGCAATTTAAATTAGATGTTAAAAAACATATCGATGCTATTAGTAGTAAATATATTGTCCCTGGGGAAACTGCTGATGAAGCTATTCTTTTTTTACCAGCTGAAGCTATTTTTGCAGAATTAAATGCCTATCATCCTGATTTAATAGAAGAAGCTTATAATAAAAAAGTATGGATTACTAGTCCCACAACTTTAATGAGTACTTTAACGACTATAAGTATGGTTTTAAAAAATATGGAACGAGATAAATATGCCAAAGTTATTCATGATGAATTAAATAAATTATCTTATGAATTTGATCGTTATCGGGAACGTTGGGATAAACTATCACGAAGTATCGATACTGTTACTAAAGATGTTCGAGATATTAATATTACTACTGAAAAAATTACTAATCGTTTTAAATCTATAAATAGTGTCGATGTTAAAGAAATCGAAAATAAAGAGACTGAT
>CAZQAO010000033.1:0-10329 GCA_964591225.1 uncultured Muribaculaceae bacterium
TTGGTGTTCGTCCCCGCTTCCTGATTGGCTAGTCTTCACTCATATTTTTAATTGCATATCATAGAAAATTTAGATATAATAAACCTATTAAAAAATCGGAGGTTTAGAAGTTATTATGAAAGTATTAAGTCCTTATGCTTGTCCCGATGAAGATGCGATTCGTTTTGAAGAAGAACCAGAAGATCCTTATCGTACTCCTTTTTTTCATGATATTGATCGTATTTTATATTCGTTAAGTTACCTACGTTATGCAGATAAAACTCAAGTATTTACTTTCAATGAAAATGATCATATTAGTCATCGGATGATTCATGTACAATTAGTAAGTAAGATTGCAAGAACAATAGGGCGTAATTTAGGTTTAAATGAAGATTTGATAGAAGCTGCTGCTTTAGGTCATGATTTAGGTCATGTACCATTTGGACATCCGGGAGAAGCTATTTTAAATAAAATTAGTTTAGAAGCGGGTGAAGGTTATTTTCATCATAATGTGGAAAGTGTCCGTTTATTAATGGATTTAGAACAAAATGGTCGAGGAAGAAATATAACTTTACAAGTACTTGATGCTATTATGTGTCATAATGGAGAACTACCCAAACAAGAATATTATCCTAAAAAGAAAACCAAAGAAGAGTTTTTACAAGAATATCATGATTCATATAAAGATGAAGAAGTAGCGAAGAATTTATGTCCCATGACTTTAGAAGGATGTGTCGTTCGCGTAAGTGATATAATTGCTTACTTAGGACGAGATATAGAAGATGCTATCTTATTAAATAAAATTAAAAAAAGTGATTTGCCTGCAAGTATTACGGAGGTATTAGGTTCTACGAATAAAGAAATTATCAATACTATTGTTAAAGATATCATTATTAATAGTACTGGTAAACCATATATAAAAATTAGTGCTCCTATTTATGATGCTATTTTAAAATTAAAAGATTTTAATAATAAATTCATTTATCAAAAAGCAAATAGTGAAGAAAGTATGAAAGAATATGAAAATATGTTTCGTTCTTTGTATAATGTCTATTTAAATGATTTAAAAACTAATAAAACGCAATCGACAATTCAACAAACATTTTTAAATGGCATGTCAGAAACCTATTTAAAAAATACTAGTATGGAGCGGAAAGTTATTGACTTTTTGGCGGGTATGACTGATGATTACTTAAAAAAATGTTATGAAAGAGATGTTATCCTTTCCAAATAATATTTTTCATTGCAAATTATTTAAATTGATTTAAAATAGAGTGTATGGGGTGAGGTTTATGAAGCAAGAGTTATATGCAGTTTTATTTTCGCGAATTAATATTAGTGATGAGATTTGCTATTATAAACCACTAAGTTTAATAAGTGGTAAAATATATTATGATGAAGATAACTTGCCGGTAGCATTTATTGATGAATTTGAAAACGAATATTTATTTTTTGATGATGGGGATCTTTGGGAAGTAAATTATGAATATGCTGTCGGGCTTACAATTAATGCCCAAGAATTAAAGGATACTTTTAAATCTAAAACTTTAAAACAAGCTAAAACTGAATATTTAGACGCAGTCATGGATGTAAATTATTTTGGCTTTTTAAATATTAACGATTTATCTTATACTATTGTGGCTTTTAATTTAAATAATATCTTATTACAAATTAATGAACCTAATAATGGTAGGTTTAAAGTGTCAGATGATTTTTTTGCTCCAGTAGATAAACAAGGTCGTCCAATAATTGATTTAGAAGCTAGTGATGACTCGGAATTAGAAAAGATTTGTTCTAAAGAAAAGTTGGATGAGATTTTGAATGATTTGGAAAATGAAGAATCAGCATTAGATAATAATTCGAATATTATTGATGTAGCTGATATGAAAAAATATTTAGATCAATATATTATCGGTCAAGAACAAGCTAAAAAAGATATTATTTCTGCTATTTTCTTTAATTCGATTCTTACGGATTATCATCATAAAAATTCTTGCTTAATTATTGGTCCTACTGGATCAGGAAAAACGTTATTAACCGAAACAGTTAGTAAATATATTCATAAACCTATTGCTTATGTCGATTCTACCCAAGTAACTATTACTGGTTATGAAGGATCTAATATATCTGATTGTTTAGTTTCCCTAGTAGCTCAAGCGAATGGTGACGTGAAAAAAGCTGAAGAGGGAATAGTAGTCTTTGATGAAATTGATAAAAAAACTGCTTCTGAAAAAAATGATATTCATGGTAAAGCGGTTTTAAATTCTTTATTACCATTTATCCATGGAACAACTTATAATTTAAATATCAATGGTCAAATAGTTACTTTTGATACTAGTAAATTAACAGTAATAGCAACGGGTTCCTTTCATGAACTATTAAATCAAAAACAATTAGATGAGAAAAATAAAATTGGTTTTAATAAAGAGTTCTCAGAGAAAAATCGTTATCAAGATTTAACTATCGAAGATTTTGTTAAATATGGTAATATGCCAAGAGAATTAATGGGTAGATTTCCTGTAATTATTCGGTTAGATGATCATGATGAAAATAGTTTAAGACAAATATTATTAGCATCGAAAATTAGTCCTTTATATTTAGAAACTCAAACACTGGCTAGTTTAAATATCGATTTATTTTGGAGTGAAGGTTATATAGATAGTATTATTAAAGAAGCCTTAAAGTTAAAAACTGGGGCGAGAGCTTTAAAAGCTATTGTTGATCGAACTGTTAAAGTAGCTAGATGGGAAGCGATAAAAAATAAAGATGAAATTAAATCAATTTTCTTAAGTGAAAAAACAGTTATTGATAATTATGATTGTGAAGTAACATTAAAAAGTGGTCAAACAGTACCTTTAAGAAGTATCATTCACGAAGAAATTATTGAACCAGAAAATGTGTTAAAACTAGATAAAAAGAAAGATTATTATAAATTAAAAAATATCGATGAAAATAATTAAAATACTAGAAAAATAACTAACTAGTATTTTTAAAATGTAAAAAAATGTCTACATTGTATTTTTTTGCGAAAATAAATTGACTTTCTAAGAAATAACCTGTAATATCTTGAGTACAATCAGTCTTTAGAATGAATGGTGATTATTTGGAACATTATTTTACGAATAACGAGGATTTAAAAAGTGAATTAAAAACGATAAAATATAATTATCAAGGAAATGAGTTTACCTTTTTAAGTGATAATGGGGTGTTTTCGAAAACGAAAATTGATTTTGGTAGTAAAACTTTAGTTGAAACTTATTTAGAAAAAAAAGATAAGCAAAAAGAGATAAAAAGTATTTTAGATGTTGGTTGTGGTTATGGTTTTATTGGCATTGTTTTAAGTGTCTGTTTAAAAGTAAAAGCGACGTTATTAGATATTAATAAACGAGCTGTCCATTTGGCTGTTCAAAATGGTAAAAAAAATAATGCCAATATCGAAGTAGTACTAAGTGATTTGTATGAGGGGGTTAATAATCGTTATGATTTAATTATTACTAACCCTCCCATACGAGCGGGTAAGAAAGTGGTTTATGACATTTTAAAAAATGCTCAAAATTACTTAGCAACTGATGGGGAACTTTGGTTTGTGATGCGTAAAGATCAGGGAGCGAAAAGTGCTATTAAGGATTTAGCAAATGATTATCAATTAGATGTTTTAAAAAAAGAAAATGGTTTTTATATTATTCGTGGAAAATCATGGAAAAACGTTGACATAAAAAAAGATAACTGCTAAAATTATAAATTGGTGACGTGTTAGTTTTTTTGCAAAGAAAATAATATTTAGATGGGGTGAGATCGTGGCTTTTAAACTACAAAAATTCGGGGATTATACAGAAAGAAGAAGTTTTTCAAAATCAAAAAATACGATGGAACTTTCTGATTTGTTGGAGATACAAAAAAAATCTTATCAATGGTTTTTAGAAGAAGGAATTAAAGAAGCCTTTGAAGAACTTTTTCCTGTGGAAAGTTTTACGGGAAATGTAACTATTGATTTTGGTGATTATTCTTTTGATACACCGCGATATTCTATTAAAGAATCAAAGGAAAGAATGGTTAATTATGCGGCCCCTTTAAAGGTACAAGCACGTGTTTTTATTCATGAAACCGGAGAAGTTAAAGAGCAAGAAATATTCTTAGGGGACATGCCTTTAATGACAGATGCGGGTACATTTATTATTAATGGTGCTGAACGGGTAATTGTTTCGCAATTAGTTCGTTCTCCAAGTATTTATTTTAAAAGAGAAACTGATAAAAATGGCCGCAGAATTATTACGGGAGAAGTAATACCAGATCATGGTACTTGGTTAGAGTATGAACTAGATGCTAGGGATGTAATGTATGTCCGAATTGATAGAACGAGAAAAGTACCAGTTACTACTTTTTTAAGAGCTTTAGGTTTATCAAGTGATGAAGATATTATGAGTGTTTTTGGAGAAAATGAATATTTAAAAAATACTCTATTAAAAGATAATACCAAAAATACTGATGAAGCTTTAATTGAAATTTATGAGAAATTGCGTCCCGGAGAACCAGCTACATTAGATAGTGCGAAGAACCAATTAGTAGTACGTTTCTTTGATCATTTTCGTTATGATTTAGCTAAAGTAGGACGTTATAAATTTAATAAAAAATTAAATGTAACTGATCGGTTATTAAATGCTACTTTAGCCATGGATATTAAAGATGGTAAAACGGTTATCGCTAAAAAAGGCGAAGTTATTACTAAAGAAATTTTAGAGAAAATAAAACCAGTTTTAAAAGCTGGCTTTGGTATGAAAAAAACTATTATCAATGAAGAATTAGATCAATATGATCAAATTCAAGAAATTCTAGTTTATGATAAACAAAATCCCGAAAAAGTAGTTAAGATTATTGGTAATGATCAATCTATTGATATTAAAAGATTAACTATTTCTGATATTTATGCTTCAATTTCTTATTATTTAAATTTACAAGATGGTTTTGGTCATACTGATGAAATCGATAATTTAGCTAATCGTCGAGTTCGCCAAGTGGGTGAATTAATTCAAAAGCAATTTAAAGTTGGTATGGCCCGGATGGAAAGAGTCATTAGAGAGAGAATGACTACCCAAGAATTAGATAGTGTTACTCCGAAATCTTTAATTAACATTCGCCCTGTAACGGCTGTATTAAAAGAATTCTTTGGTTCTAGTCAATTATCTAAATTTATGGATCAAATTAACCCCATTGCTGAATTAACTGATAAAAGACGGCTTTCTTCTTTAGGACCAGGTGGA
The DNA here is from genome assembly GCA_964591225.1 of uncultured Muribaculaceae bacterium. Taxonomy (GTDB): domain Bacteria; phylum Bacillota_I; class Bacilli_A; order RF39; family UBA660; genus MGBC108787. The sequence goes on from CAZQAO010000033.1 coordinate 5,238, forward strand.
CTTTCTCGGGATCGAGCTGGTATGGATGTGCGGGATGTTAATGCGAGCCATTATGGTCGAATTTGTCCAATAGAATCTCCAGAAGGCCAAAACATTGGTTTAATTACCTCTTTAGCAGGATATGCTAAAATTAATGAATATGGTTTTATTACTACTCCTTATCGGAAAGTTGTTAATGGCGTTGTGCAAATGGATGAAGTATATTATATGACTGCTGATGAAGAAGCAGATTACTATATTTCCCAAGCTACTGTGGCTTTAGATGATAATAATCGCATTATTGAAGATGAAGTGTTAGTAAGAATCAATGGCGATAATGTTATGTGTAAAAGAGAACAAGTCGATTATGTCGATGTTGATCCAAGTCAATTAGTTGCTATTACTACAAGCTGTATTCCTTTCTTAAACTATGATGATGCCAATCGTACTTTGATGGGTGCTAATATGCAACGACAAGCTGTTCCGCTTTTAACTTGTGAAGCTCCAATCGTCGGAACAGGCGTAGAACATGTAGCAGCCAAGTATTCTGGTAGTACCGTAGTAGCTAAAGCTGATGGCGTAGTCGATTATGCGGATGCCCTAAAAATCGTAGTTAAGACCGCTAAAGGCAAAGATACTTATTATTTAGCTAATTTTGAAAGAACAAATGCCTCTAGTAGTTTGAATCATAAACCTTTGGTTAAAAAAGGCGATAAGATTCATGCCGGTCAAGTTATTGCTGATGGACCAAGTACTCAAAATGGTGAATTAGCTTTAGGTAAAAATATGACTGTCGCTTTCATGACCTACAATGGATATAATTATGAAGATGCGGTAATATTAAATGAACGATTAGTCAAAGATGATGTTTATACATCTTTACATATTGAACGTTATGAAATTCAATGTCGGGATACTAAACTAGGTCCTGAAGAAATTACTCGGGATATTCCTAATGTGGGTGAAGAAGCCAGAAGAAACTTAGATAGTGAAGGTATTGTTCGAATTGGAACCGAAGTAAAAGAAGGCGACATTTTAGTTGGTAAAGTAACTCCAAAGGGAGTTCAAGAATTAACGAGTGAAGAGAAATTATTACATGCTATTTTCGGCGAAAAAACTAGAGAAGTAAGAGATACATCATTAAGAGTTGAACATGGTGCCGATGGTATCGTTCATGATGTTAAAGTTTATACTAAAGAAAATAGTGACGATATGCCTCCAGGAGTATTTAAAATTATTCGGGTTTATATAATTCAAAAAAGAAAGATTCAAGTCGGGGATAAAATGAGTGGACGTCATGGTAATAAAGGAGTTATTTCTCTGGTCTTACCAGAAGAAGATATGCCTTATTTACCAGATGGAACTCCAGTAGATATTATGCTTAATCCATTAGGTGTGCCATCCCGAATGAACATTGGTCAAATATTAGAAGTTCACTTAGGTATGGCTGGTCAAAAATTAGGGGTTAAATATGCTACTCCAGTATTTGATGGCGCCCATCTATCTGATATTCATGAAGAAATGAAAAGTGCCGGCATGGATGAAGATGGTAAAGTAGAATTAATTAATGGTCGAACCGGAGAACCTTTTGAAAATCGAATTAATGTGGGTGTCATGTACATGGTTAAATTACACCACATGGTTGATGATAAATTACATGCCCGGGCGACTGGACCATATAGTTTAGTTACTCAACAACCACTAGGTGGAAAAGCTCAATTTGGTGGTCAACGTTTTGGAGAAATGGAAGTTTGGGCACTTTATGCTTATGGTGCTGCTCACGTCTTACAAGAAATATTAACTATTAAATCCGATGATGTTGTCGGTCGGGTTAAGGTATATGAAGCTTTAGTTAAAGGTAAAACTGTTAACCAAGCTGGTGTTCCAGAATCTTTCCGAGTATTACTAAAAGAATTCCAAGCTTTAGGTTTGAATATTCAAATAATTAATCAAAATGATGAAATAGTTGATATGAAAGAATTAGAAAAAGATGATGATGAAGACGATGCGATAAGAATCGATGAATTAGATTCTAATGGTGAAGTTATTAATGCCGAAGTCGAAGAAGAAGCTGGTCAAGTTGAAGAAATCGAAGAAGATGACTTTGAAACGGATTTAGATGATTTAGAATTCCCTGAAACAATTGAAGAAGAAGATATGGAAGGAGATGATATCCTATGATAGAAGTAAATAATATTAAAGGAATAAAAATAGGAATCGCCTCTCCTGAAGAAATCCGTAAATGGTCTTATGGAGAAGTAAAAAAACCAGAAACAATTAATTATCGGACTTTAAAGCCAGAAAGAGATGGATTATATTGTGAAAAAATCTTTGGACCAACTAAAGATTATGAATGTAGTTGTGGAAAATATAAACGCCTTCGTTATAAAAATGTCATTTGCGATCGTTGTGGCGTAGAAGTTACTAAATCAAAAGTTCGTCGGGAAAGAATGGGCCATATTGAACTAGCTAGTCCATGTAGTCATATTTGGTTCTTTAAAGGAGTACCTTCTAAAATGGGTTTAGTTTTGGATATGTCACCCCGCGATTTGGAAGAAGTACTTTACTTTGTAAGCTATGTCGTAATTGATCCTGGTAATGCTCCTTTAAGTAAAAAACAAACTTTATCTGATAAAGAATATCGGGCTTATTATGAAAAATATGGTTCAACATTTAGAGTTGGTATGGGAGCAGAAGCTATCCAAGAACTATTAAAAGAAGTCGATATTGATAAAGAAGTCGAAGAACTACGAGCTGAACTAGAAAATGCTACCGGTCAAAAGAGAACCAGATTAGTTAAACGTTTAGATTGTTTAGTTTCTTTCCAAGAATCTAATAATCGTCCGGAATGGATGGTCTTAAATGTTTTACCAGTGTTACCTCCCGAACTTCGTCCGATGATTCAATTAGATGGTGGTCGTTTTGCTACTAGTGATTTAAATGATTTATATAGACGGATTATTAATCGTAATAACCGGTTGAAAAAATTATTAGAATTAGGAGCACCAACCATTATTGTTCAAAATGAAAAAAGAATGTTGCAAGAAGCTGTCGATAGTCTATTTGATAATGGTCGTCGGGGTCGAAGTGTTACGGCTGCTGGTAATCGTCCGTTAAAAAGTTTATCTAGTATTTTAAAAGGAAAACAAGGTCGTTTCCGTCAAAACTTATTAGGAAAACGGGTTGATTATTCAGGACGTAGTGTTATTGTCGTGGGACCAAATTTAAAAATGTATCAATGTGGAATTCCTAAAGAAATGGCATTGGAACTATTTAAACCTCATGTTATTCATGGTTTAGTAGAACGCGGTCTTGCTCATAACATTAAGGGTGCTAAAAAACTAATTGAAGCTCGTGATGATCAAGTTTGGGATGTGGTTGAAGATGTTATTACCGAACATCCTGTTATGTTAAACCGGGCGCCAACTTTACATAGATTAGGTATTCAAGCCTTTGAGCCAAAACTTGTTGGAGGTAAAGCTATTCGTTTGCATCCTTTGGTTTGTGCCGCTTTTAACGCCGATTTCGATGGTGACCAAATGGCTGTTCACGTTCCGCTTTCTGAAGAAGCTAAAGCTGAAGCCCGCATATTAATGTTAGGTGCTAATAACATATTAAATCCTAAAGATGGAAAACCAATCGTTACTCCAAGTCAAGATATGGTTTTAGGTAACTGTTATCTAACTAAAGAAGTAGCTGGAGAACCAAATGAAGGTAAAGTTTATAAAGATTCTAACGAAGTTTTAATGGCTTATGAACGGAAAGAAATTACTTTACATACTAGAATTGCCTTACCAGTTCGTTCTTTCAAGCATAAATTATTTACAGATGATCAAAAAGATAAATATTTAATTACTACTTGTGGCAAAATTATCTTTAACGAAATATTACCAGATTCTTACCCATTTATTAACGAACCAACGAAAGAAAATATCGAAGGAATTACTCCTAATAAATATTTTGTTCCGATGGGAACTAATATAAAAGAAGATATTGCTAAAAGAGAAATTGTTACTCCATTTAGAAAGAAAAACTTAGAAAATATAATTGCCCAAGTATTTAAAAGATATAAAACTACTGAAACTTCTATTATGCTTGATAAATTAAAAGATTTAGGTTTCAAATATTCAACTATTGCTGGTATTACTGTTTCCGCTTCCGATATTAAAGTTAGTCAAAATAAAGAAGCTATAATCGAAGAAGGTAAAGAATTAGTTGATAAAATTAACAAACAATTTAAACGGGGTTTAATTACCGAAGAAGAACGTTATACGAGAGTTATTGAAACTTGGAATAGTCAAAGTGATAAAATTAAAGCCGAATTACAAGATATGTCAAAAGATGACTTTGATAATCCATTATTTATGATGATGAATAGTGGAGCACGGGGATCTATTTCTAACTTCGTTCAATTATCTGGAATGCGTGGTTTAATGGCTAAACCCGATGGTTCTACTGTTGAAATCCCTATTACTTCGAACTTTATGGAAGGATTAAATGTTTCAGAATTCTTCTTATCAAGCCATGGATCTAGAAAAGGTTCTGCCGATACTGCACTTCGTACTGCTGACTCTGGATATTTAACAAGACGTCTAGTCGATGTTGTCCAAGATATTATTGTGCGTGAATATGATTGTGGAACGATTCAAGGGGTCGAAGTATATGATTTAATTAATGATAAAGATGGATCAGTAATCGAACCATTATCAGAACGGATTTTAGGAAGATATTCTGCTAAAAAAATTATAAATCCCGAAACTAAAGAAATGATTTTGGATAAAGGCGAAGAAATTACTGAAAATATTGTGGCTAAAATTGAAAAAGCTGGTATTAAACGCGTTGAAATTCGGAGTGTCTTAACTTGTAAATGCGATAACGGAGTTTGTCAAAAATGTTATGGTAGAAATCTTGCTACTGGTAATTTAGTAGAAACTGGAGAAGCAGTTGGTATTATGGCCGCTCAATCTATTGGTGAACCTGGTACCCAACTTACCATGCGTACTTTCCACTCTGGTGGTGTGGCCCATGGCGGAGATGCCGATATCACTCAAGGTCTTCCAAGAGTTGAAGAATTATTTGAAGCTCGTAATCCGAAAGGAAAAGCCACTATTGC
>CAZQAO010000034.1:0-9746 GCA_964591225.1 uncultured Muribaculaceae bacterium
AATAGACTCAATTTCTTCATTGATAGATTCTATTTCAGCATCCATATTTTCTTCAGCATGGGATTCTAAAGTTTCAGTTTCTTGCGAATTTTCTAAATCATTATTTGTTTCGGTATCTTTAGATTCTATGTTTTCCTTGTTTTCTGAAATAGTAGCTTCTTCTGGTTTTATTTCAGGAGATTGTTCTTCAGATTCTAAATTAGTCTTATTTTCATTATCGCTAGAAACTTCGGGAGTAACTATTTCCGCTTCTTTAATTTCTTCATTTTCTAATGGTTTATCTTCTTCTGGAACAGGAGTTTTTTCGTCATTAGTTTTGCCCATTAGAGCATTACGAATTTGAATATCATTATCATTAGCTCCTAGATCATCTTCAATATCTATAACTCTTAAAATTTCTTCAAAACTAGTTAAACCTTCAATTACTTTAGTTAAACCATCTTCTAATAAAGTAGATGTTTCACCTTTTCGATAAACTAATTTTCTCAATTCTTCTTTTCTAACATTATTAGTAATCGCATCTCTTAAATTTTGATTAATATCTAAAACTTCTTGTAATGCTAAACGACCTTTATAGCCTTTATAACATTCATTACATCCTACTGGGGTATATAAATCAGTAATATCGATACCTAAAACTTGTTTAAAAACATTTTTTTCATAATCGGTAGCTGGTCTAGAACTACGACATTTAGGACATAATTTTTTAACTAAACGTTGGCTTATAATACCAGATAGGGCAGAACCTAATAAGTAACGTTCAACTTCCATATCTAACAATCTTTCAATTGTATTTAATGAGTTATTAGTATGGATCGTTGATAATACTAAGTGCCCAGTAATAGAAGCCCGAACAGCAATACGAGCCGTTTCATCATCCCGAATTTCACCAATCATGATAACATCAGGGTCTTGCCGCAAGATACTTCTTAAAGCATTGGCAAAAGTTAACCCAATTTCACTCATAGTTTGAACTTGATTAATACCCGTTAATTTCATTTCGACGGGATCTTCAACGGTAATAATATTTCGTTCGGAAGTATTTAAAATTTGAAGCATAGAATAAACTGTCGTCGATTTACCAGTACCAGTAGCACCAGTAATAAGAATTATACCACTAGGAATTTCAATCATTTTTTTAACTTTTTCATAGTTTTCTTTAGAAAAACCAAGAGATTCTAAACCATTACTACTCATACTATAATCCAAAATACGAATAACTACTTTTTCGCCAAAGACAATAGGCAGAGTAGAAACCCGCAAATCTAATTCTTGACCAGCAATATTTTTAATCGAACCATCTTGAGGAAGACGAGATTCAGTTATATTCATCCCAGAAATAATTTTAATTCTCGTAATAAGGGGATTTTTAACATTTTCGGGAACTTCGGCATAATCAACTAATTCGCCATCTACCCGAATACGAACCTTTAAGATAGTAGGAGTAGGGTCAAAGTGAATATCACTAGCATTTTTTTTAGCAGCATCCAAAATAATCTCGTTAACAATGTCAACTACTGGTGTTCGTTCATATTCGAATTCTCTAAACATGCTATCACCTAGACCTTCTTATTCTGCTAATATTATATCGTAAACATTTTCAAGTTACAAGAAAAACACTGCTAAAAAGGCATAAAAAAACTGATTTAAAATCAGATATTTACTTATCTTGCTTGTATTATATAGGCGACAATAGTTCCAAATACACTTCCCACCATTAAAAATACCATTATCCATACAGCTATCTTTCTAGTTTTCTTTTTCACGTTTTCACCTCTAACAGTTATAAATTTATCATATTTTTTTATAGAAGTAAATAAGATTTATTAAGGTGATACTATGAAAAAATGGAGGACAAGCCTAGAACAACATAAATATTTATTTCTTTTTTTAAGTATTCTTTTTATTTTTGGCATTCTTAGTGGCATTCTTTTTTATTACAAACAAGATTTAGGAGTCCAAAAGAATATCTTGATCAATGCGCAAAATATGTTTGGTCATAATATTTTTACCATTAAAAACATCGGTATTCATTTAGGTTGTATCTTACTTTTAATAGCGGCTTCTTTTCTATTTTTAGCCCCCCTTATATTTATTTTCTTATTCTTTTTTGAAGGAGTTAGTTTAGGGTTTGTCATTCCAATATTTTTCTCTTTATATAAATGGAAAGCAATTCTTGTCTTTGGCTTATATTTTATTTTAGTTAAAGGTATATATTTAATTTTAATTTACTATTTTTTTGTTAATTTAATTTTATTCTGTCAAAAATTTAAAGAATATTTTAAATATAAAAAATTAAATTTCTTAACTATCTTAAAAAAATTATTTATATTAGGGTTATTTATTATTTTAAATGATGTCTTAATTTACTTTTTTGCCAATAAATTATTTATTTTTCTTTTTAATTAACAGTATTTTTCCTGACTTTATGCTATAATAGGGAAGAATTTAGGTGATGAAATGACAAAAGTTATTGTGGGCATGAGTGGGGGAGTTGATTCTGCAGTCGCCGCTTATTTATTACAACAAGAGGGTTACGAAGTAGAAGGTCTTTTTATGCGTAATTGGGATTCATTAGTCAATAATGATATTACCGGTAATCCGAATTTAAATAATGATATTTGTCCCCAAGAACAAGATTATAACGATGCTTTAGAAACATGTAAAATATTAGGTATTCCCTTGCATCGAGTCGATTTTATTAAAGAATATTGGGATTATGTCTTTACTTATTTTTTAGAGGAATTAAAAAGGGGACGTACTCCTAATCCGGATTTATTATGTAATAAATTTATTAAATTTGATTTATTTAAAAAAGAAGCTCAAAAACTAGGAGCTGATTATATTGCTACTGGCCACTATGCCCAAACTAAACAAGGTCGACTTTATAGGGGAGTTGATCAAAATAAAGATCAAAGTTATTTTTTAGCTATGTTAAGTAAAGACCAACTCCAAAATGTTTTATTTCCGGTCGGAGTTTTAGAAAAATCTCAAGTTCGCGAAGAAGCTAGTAAACTTCATTTAAATGTCGCTAAGAAAAAGGATTCAACTGGAATTTGCTTTATTGGGGAAAGAAATTATCAAGAGTTTATTAAAAATTATTTAAAACCTAATCCTGGAGATATCGTAGATGTCGCTACTAGAGAAGTAATTGGCAAGCATACAGGACTTATGAATTATACGATAGGACAACGCCGAAACGTTGGTATTAGTGGAAATGAAAAGCGGCATTACGTATGTGGTAAAGATGTTTCCAAAAATATTTTATATGTTGCTTTTGGCAATAGTGATTATCTTTATAGTGATGCTTGTTTATTAGAAGATGTAAACTGGATTAATCCCGATGTACCGGTTAATTGTACAGCTAAGTTTCGGTATCGCATGAAAGATATTCCCGTTACCATTGAAAAAATCGATGCTACTCATGTTAAAGTTCATTATCCTACTAAAGCGAAATCTGTAACTCCTGGTCAAGCTTGTGTTATCTACAATCAAGAAGAATGTTTAGGATGTGGTATTATTACCGAAATTTATAAAGAGGGCAAAAAACTAGATTATTTATAACTTTACAGTCATTTACACTTGACAAAAAAGTGTTAAATGATATAATTTATATCGTAAAATGCAAAAGGAGTGTAGTCATGAAAAGATTAAACGAACTATTACAAGAATTAGGAATATCAAAAGTTAGATTAGCCAAATATTTAGGAGTATCAAGACAAATGGTTTATAACTATTTAGAATTAGATGATATTAATAAATGGCCAAAAGAGAAGAAGATTCTATTATTTAAATTATTAGATATTGAAGATGGCGATGAAAAAACCATTAGTAATATAAAAGTTACGACTGACTATTTAATGGCTGTCGAATCAAGATTAAATCAAGGAGTAAAAACTACTAGTGATTTAGATAATTATTTTGATTTAAAAGGTTTAAATAAAGAAGAACAAACTTTACTTGCTGATATAATGTATTTATTAAAAGAAAAATTATTAGATGATCAAAAAAAAGAAGAAAACTACTATGCCGTTTTATACTTATATCATCTCTTACAATCTATTGATAATGTTCCGGAAATAAAATATATTTTAGGTTATATGTCTAAAACTACTGGTTTTATTAGTCCTGATGAATACCGTTTCAATGAAGATAAACAATTTATCTTTGAAGGTATTTTATATTCTGCTTTAACTTTATATAATAATGGGGGGGCTAGTCGTAGTAAACTAGCTGAAAGTCATAAACGTTTTGTTCAAGAAATTGAGCAAAAAAATGAAGAAAAATTAAGTAGAACTCAACAATTAAATACTATTCGAATTCAAGCTTTAAAAGAATTAGGTTATACTGAAATGAATGAATCTAATGCGGCCGAGATTATTGAAAAGATTGCGGAAATTGAATCAAGAAAAGTGTAAGCTTTTCTTTTTTAGTACCCTACTTCTATAAAGGATAGAAAAGGGGAAGGAGTATTATTTTTCTAAAACTAATTAATTACTATATTAAAATTAATCGATTTAGTTAATAAAAGATATATAGTAAATAATATTATTTATTCATTTAAAATGATAAATAAGAGCTTTATAAAATAAACTTAACTTTTTTTAAAAGATACAACTCCCCTCTTTTTTATTTAAGTTAAAGAGAAGAGTATATATAATATTATATCTAAATAATTTAAATAAATAGATATATATTAGATAAAGAGAATAATTAATCATTAATCAAAAATAGTTATAAATAGTTAATAGATAATTAATAAATAGAATGAAAATATATATTATTAATTAACTATAAATATCCTTATTAATTACTTATTTAGATTAGAAAAATATAGGTATTTAGCAGTTTCATATAATATATATTATGTTAACTTATATATTTTACTTCTTTTATAAAGCGTTAATAAAAGCCATAAATAACTTTTTAGAGTAACCATCGTGATATAAACTTTCTGGATGCCATTGTACTCCAATAAAAAAGCGTTTTCTAGCATCTTCAATAGCTTCAATACATAAATCTTCTGATACCGCACTTACAGTTAAATTAGTACTGGTAATATGTTCTATATGGCGACTATTGACTAATAGTTCTGAAGAACCTAAAATCTGATATAATTTACTATCTTGTTTTATTTGAACAGTATGAACGTACTTCTCTATACTTTGATGCGTATTATCTTTTAAATATTCTAAATTACCATTAAAGGCTAAAGCCATTAGTTGCATTCCTAAACATATTCCTAGTGTGGGAATATCATTATCATACAAATAGTTAACGATTTTTTCATCTATTTCATGGGCATCCATACCACCTGGTAAAATAATACCCTGACACATATTTAGGGCCTTCTCTACTCTCTTCCATTCTTCATAAATATTATTTTTAAAAGATACGGGAATACCAATGATCTGAATATTAAACCGACATAAATAGATTAATAAATCTTCTCTGATAGCTAATAAATCGGCATTGGCTTTACTTTTAAAATCTCTTAAAATTATACCTACTGTTTTCATAAAAATCCCCTTTTCTATAAAAAGAAATGATTTATAACTATTAAAATAATTCCCGCTAAGAAGCCTTTAATAATATAAGAATTTTCTTTATATTTTAAAGTTTCGGGTAAAATCTCTTCAATAGATATCGTAATCATAATGCCAGCGACAAATAAAAGGACGATACTTATTAAAGAATCAGTAATATAGTTTTTAAATAAGACAAAAGCAAGTATTGCCCCTAAGGGTTCCGCAAAACCGGATAAGAACGTCTTTTTTAGGGCTTCTTTTTTGCTTTTAGTAGAATAATATATTGGTACCGCAATACTAATTCCTTCAGGGATATTATGAAGCATAATAGCTAGTCCTAAATGAATACCCATATTCATATCTTGCATTGAACTTAAGAATGTAGCGACACCTTCGGGAAAATTATGTAACATTAAAGCTATCATATTTAAAATACCGAGAGTATATAAACTATTACAGTTAGTTTTAGCTTTTTCAATTTTATTAATTAAAAGTTTGATGCCAACAATACCGGTGACAATGGCTAAAACGGCGAGGACAATCCCTTTTTTTAGATTTTCTTTTAATAAAACACTTAAAGAATTAGGAATTAAATCGGTAATACTAATACCAATCATAATCATTAAAGAAAAGCTTAAACAAAAAGTAATAAATTTGGCTCTATTCTCTTCTTTGACTTTTAAAAAGACGATAAAAGCTCCTAAAACTGTCGATAATCCTGCAATGGTAGAAACTAGTAAAGGTCCAATTATTTCCATGCAATCACCATTACAATTTATGAATTAAGTTTAATAAAAAGTACATAATAAAGGTAGGAGGTAATAGATTATGAATAGAAATAGTAATTCTAGAAGTAATTCTAGAAATAATCAAAACCAAAATTCTAGAACTAACAGTAGTAGAAATAACCAAAAAGATCAAAGTTCTAGAAACAGCCATAGCAAATCTAATAGAAACGATCAATCTCGTTAGTTAGAACGTCAAAAGGAAACGATTTTCAAGTTTCCTTTTTTTTAGAACGGGGATGTAAAGCATAATCTTCTTTGATTTTATCTTGTAAAAGATGGGTATAGATTTGGGTAGTCGAAATATCACTGTGCCCTAATAACTCTTGAATAACTCTTAAATCCGCTCCATGATTTAGTAAATGGGTAGCATACGAATGTCTTAGCGTATGCGGACTAATATCTTTTTCTATCCCCTGTTTTTTGGCAATTTGTTTTAAGTTTTTAAAAAATCCTTGTCTTGAGATAGGATTACCAAAATTATTAATAAAAACATAATCACTATCTTTCTTTTTTAATAGGGTCCCACGATAATCAGTTAAATATATATTTAAATATTTATGAGCAATATCAGATATTGGACTTATGCGCTCTTTACTGCCCTTCCCCACTACTCTTATATAATCATCTTCTAAATGAATTTGATTAACTTTTAAATTAACTAGTTCTGATACTCTAATACCGGTCGCATATAATAATTCTAACATAGCTTTATTACGATAATCATAAGCAGTTAGTAACGGAATATCTAAGAGTTTATTAATCTCTTCTTCGGTTAAATAATGAGGTAAAGTTTTAGATATTTTGGGCATCCGAATATTTTCACAAGGATTAAAATTAATCTCTTCTTCTAATACTAAAAAAGCATAGAAGTTTTTAAGTACCGTTAAATAATGAGCCCTACTCTTTTCTGCCATCAATTCATTATATTTTAAATATGATTCAATATCTTCTTTCGTAACCATAGTAATAGATTTACCATTTAAAAAAGTTTCAAAACGCTCTAAATTATCACGATATGAAGATATCGTATTCTTAGATAATTTTCGTTCAAATTGTAAGTAATCTAAATATTTATTATAATACTCTTGATTAGTCATAAAAAAGACTCCTTATAGTTAAATTATAACGAATTTTAGTGATAAAAAAAAGAGTTTTACTAGCTATTTACTTTTTGTTATAATAATAAGTGGTGATAAAGTTGGAACTACTTTCTAATAAATTAAGACCTAATAAATTAGCTGATGTTATTGGTCAAGATCATTTAATTGGACCCAATAAAGTTTTATCCAATATGGTTTTGAACCAAAAAATATTTTCGTTTATCTTATATGGCAAACCCGGCACTGGAAAAACTAGTATTGCCAATGCGATTGTTCAAGAATTAAAGCGCCCCCACCGTTTTTTAAATGCTACCATCAATAATAAAAAAGATTTTGATATTGTTATTGAAGAAGCCAAAATGGCAGGAGAAATGATTTTAATTATCGATGAAATTCATCGTATGAATAAAGATAAACAAGATTTATTACTACCCTATATTGAAAATGGTTTAATAATTCTCATTGGTCTTACTACTTCCAATCCTTATCATACCATTAATCCTGCTATTCGGAGTCGTGTGCAAATATTTGAAGTCCATGAACTTACGTTAGCAGATATTAAAAAAGGTTTAAAAAAAGCTTGTTTAGAACTAGAAAATATTAAAATTGATGAAGAAAGTTTAGATTATATTGCTCAAGTTTCTTCGGGAGATCTTCGTAGTGCTCTTAATTTATTAGAAATGAGTTACTATTCGACTCAAGATAAAAAAATTACTTTAGAAATAGTTAAAACGATTAATAGTAAACCCGTCTTCTTTCATGATAAAAATGAAGATGGTCATTATGATGTTTTAAGTGCTTTTCAAAAATCGATTCGGGGTAGTGATCCCGATGCCGCTTTACATTATCTAGCGAGGTTACTAGAAGCTGGTGATTTAGATAGTATTTATAGACGAATGAGTGTTATTGCTTATGAAGATATAGGGCTTGCTAATCCTTCGATCGGACCTAAAGTAATGGCAGCTATTCATGCCTCGGAACTAGTAGGATTACCAGAAGCGGTGATACCCTTAGGAACAGTTGTTACCGAAATGGCTTTGTCGCCGAAGAGCAATAGTGCCTATAAAGGAATTAATGCGGCTTTGAGTGATATTAGAGCAGGTAACACCGGAAATGTTCCTAATCATATTAAAACTTCTAGTTCAACTTATAAATATCCTCACGATTATCCTCATGATTGGGTTTATCAAGAATATATGCCCGAACAATTAAAAGGGAAAAAATATTATCAAGCTAAATTAAATAAATATGAAGCCAATATTAATAAATTATATATGGAAATGAAAGGTGAAAAGAAATGAAAATAGGAATTATTGGTACAGGTGTTTTTAGTACCGCTGTTGCCATTTTATTAGCTGCTAATAAAGAAAATAATATTACAATGTGGAGTGAAAATGAAGCTTTAATTGAAGAATTTAAAAAGACTAAGAAATTAAATCAAATTATTCCGAATAAAACTATTCCCAAAAATATTACGATTACTAATCAATACGAAGAAGCTCTTCAAGATGCCAAAATTGTTTTCTTAATGACTAGTGCTACTTATATTGAAAAAGTATGTAAAGATATTAAACATATTATTCCTAAAGATATTCCGGTCTGTATTGGTACTAAAGGTATTAATGATAAAAAAATGGTTCATAGTATTGTTCATAAATATTTAAATAATAAAATAACTATTATGAGTGGCCCCACATTTTCTAAAGATGTAGCTAATGAAGAACCAATTGGTTTTGTGTTAGCTAGTAAAGATAAAAAGGCACGCAAAATAATTAAAGATGCTTTTCTTTATTTAGATGTCGATATCGAAGAAACTAATGATGTCGAAGGTGTGGCATTATGTTCTTGTCTTAAAAATATTTATGCACTAGGATCCGGTATTTTAAGTGGTCTTGGCTATCACGAAAGTACTAATGCGTTATATCTAACGCAAGTGTTTAAAGAACTATACTTAATTTTATATCATTATAATTCTTCTCTAGATACTTTACATGGCTATGCGGGATTAGGAGATTTAATCGCTACTTGCAATTCTCCTCAAAGCCGTAACTTTATGTATGGCGAAATGATTGGTAAAAAAACTAGTAAAAAAACGCAAGAGAAATTTTTAAGTCAAAATACTATTGAAGGTTTACAAGCTCTAGAACCAATTCATAAACTATTACATCGCAAACATATTAAATGTCCCCTATTAAATACTTTATATAAGATTATTATCCAAGAAGCAGAACCCCAAATACTAGTTAAAGAAATCATAAAAAAAGACGATTAAGACATTGAAGTTGTAAAATAAAAGTAGACACAAAAAAAGAAGTGTTTGCTTTTTGTTT
>CAZQAO010000035.1:0-9699 GCA_964591225.1 uncultured Muribaculaceae bacterium
TTTGGTAACATCAATATAAGATTCGTCGTTATAATATTGTTTAGTGATGGGATTAATAATTTTTTCTAAATTCATTTTTTCTTGTAGTTCTTTTAAAGTAATGATATTGTCTACACAAGAGTCATTGTAGTAACAATCTTTGGCGGTTTCAATCATTTTCTTTTCTGCTACAGCGATTAAACGATCGTTATGGGTTTTCATGGTTTTGAAAACTGATGGTATCGTAATTAAAAGAACTATTAGTAATAAAGTAACATAGACAATAATTTTATTTTTACTCATTTTTAGCCTCCCTATTTGAGCCATAATAATCTTTGATAAATTGGTCTTTATATTCTAAAATTGTATCGTTTTTAATGGCAGTTCTTAATTCTTCGGTTAAGTGAATTAAAAATCTGACATTATGAATGGAAAGTAACCTAGCCCCTAGAGTTTCATTGGCCACGATTAAGTGTCTTATATACGCCTTACTATATTTGCTTTGACAGGTATAACAATCACAATCGGCACTTAAGGGTGAAAAATCACTTTTATATTTAGCATTTTTTATATTTATTTGGCCATATTTAGTTAGGGCATGACCATGTCTTGCTAATCTCGTGGGAGAAACACAATCAAAGATATCAATACCTCTAATTACATTTTCAATAATATCAATGGGATCTCCTACCCCCATTAAATATCTTACTTTATCTTTAGGTAAATACTTAGTAGCATAGCCGACCATTTTATACATGGTAGGTTTATCTTCGCCGACACTAGTTCCCCCGATGGAATAACCATCAAAATCCATTTTAATTAGTTCTTCCACACAATGTTTGCGTAAATCTTCGTATTCGCCCCCCTGCACAATGCCAAATAAAGCTTGATTAGGATTGTTATGGACGTCTTTTCCTCTTTTCGCCCACCTTAGAGTTCGCTCGACACTATTAGTTACATATTCTCTCGTAGCTGGATAGCCAATACATTCATCAAAACTCATGGCAATATCACTATCTAATTTATTTTGAATGGTAATTGATTTTTCGGGAGTAAGTATTAAGTTATCACCATTTAAATGATTTTTAAAATGCACTCCTTCTTCCGTGATATCTTTAGGTCTTGCTAAACTAAATACTTGATAACCCCCACTATCAGTTAGAATTGGTCCTTGATAATTCATAAATTGATGCAAGCCCCCCGCTCTAGCGATAATATCTTCTCCAGGTCGCAGCCATAAATGATAAGTATTAGCTAAAATAATACCCGCTTTGACATCGTATAATTCTTCGACACTTAAGGTTTTGACAGTAGCTTCCGTTCCGACCGGCATAAACATCGGTGTTTCAAAAGTGCCATAATTAGTTTTTAATAAACCGAGTCTCGCGGAAGTATTTTTTTCTTCTTTGACTAAGGTATATTGTACTTTCATAAAATTCCTTCCTATTCATTGGTAATAAACATAGCATCTCCAAATGAGAAAAAACGATATTGTAACTGGATAGCATGTTGGTAAGCATTAAAAATATATTCTTTGGTAGCAAAAGCGGATACTAACATTAATAAGGTACTTTTCGGTAGATGAAAATTGGTAATTAAACCGGTAATAGCTTGAAATTGGTAACCAGGATAGATAAAAATATCGGTATAGCCATGACATGGTTTAAATTGATGATATTTTTGTTTCATGGTTTCTAAAACTCTAGTAGAAGTAGTGCCAACGGCAATAATTCTTCTCTTTTCTTGTTCGGCTTGATTTAAAATGGCAGCGGTCTCTGCAGACACCTCAAAATATTCAGAATGCATTTTATGTTCCGCAATATCTTCAACTTCGACGGGACGGAATGTTCCTAAACCGACGTGGAGGGTAACTCTAGCGATAATTACGCCTTTTTCTTCTAACTGTTTTAGTAATTCGTTAGTAAAATGAAGTCCAGCGGTAGGAGCAGCAGCACTACCTAAGTTAGTTGCATAAACCGTTTGATAACGATCTTTATCCGTTAATTTTTCTTTAATATATGGGGGCAAGGGCATTTCTCCTAATTTATCTAAAATTTCTAAAAATATGCCCTTATAAGTAAATTTTACTTCCACCATGCCCTCTTCTTTTTTCTTGATAACTGTGGCGATTAAATCATTGTCTCCAAAGATAATTTTAGTTCCCACTTTTAAACGTTTAAAGGGTTTAGATAAACAAGACCAGACATTTTCTCCTAAATCTTCAAGTAATAATAATTCGATAGTAGCCTTAGTTTCTTCTTTAACTCCAATTAACCGCGCCGGAATTACTTTCGTATCATTAATAACTAAAACATCTTTAGCTTTTAAATAATTACCGAGTGAAGAAAAATAATCATCTTTAATAACACCCGTATTTTTATTTAAGACAAGTAACCGGGAATCACTCCGATTTTTAAGGGGAGTTTGGGCGATTAACTCTTTGGGTAAATCATAATCAAAATCTAGCGTTTTCATGAGCCATCTCCTTTAAAACAAGGTATTGTTATGAGAAATATGTAAGTGCTTATAAGCTTTCTCAGTAGCTAAACGACCTCTGGGAGTTCTTTTAATAAATCCTTCTTGTAATAAGTAAGGCTCGACGACATCTTCAATTGTCGTTACTTCTTCGCCAATAGAAGTAGCAATGGTTTCGACACCGACTGGTCCCCCATTAAATTTTTCAATTAAACTAGTTAAGTATTCGATATCAATATGATCTAAACCATATTGATCTACTTTTAACCGTTTTAACGAATCTATCGTTAGTTCTTTGGTAATACAATCATCACCAGCCACTAAAGCAAAATCGCGCACTCTTTTAAATAAGCGATTAGCAATACGGGGTGTTTTTCGGCATCTTCTACTTAGTTCTTTGGCAGCTTCATCTTCAATAGGCATATTTAAAACCCGACTCGTTCTTTTGATAATACTTTCTAATTCTTCATCTTGGTAATATTCTAATTTGGCAATGATTCCAAAACGATCTCGTAACGGACTCGAAATATCACCTGCCCTGGTGGTAGCTCCCACTAATGTGAATGGTGGCAAATCAATTTTAATATTTCTTGATTTTCCTTCACTTCCCACAATTAAATCAATTTCAAAATCTTCCATTGCTGGATATAAAACTTCTTCAATAAATTTGGGCATCCGGTGAATTTCATCAATAAATAAAACATCACCTGGTTCCAAAGTAGATAAAACCGCCGCTAAATCACCCGTTTTTTCAATCGCTGGACCACTGGCAGTTTTAATATTACTACCTAATTCATTGGCAATAATATGAGCTAGTGTCGTTTTCCCAAGACCAGGAGGACCATATAGTAAAACATGATCAAGAGGTTCTTCGCGCATCAAAGCGGCTTTAATAAAAATCCGTAAATTTTCTTTAATTTCCGTTTGACCCACATATTCATCTAAAGAAGATGGCCTAATATTTAATAAAAGGTTATCTTCTTCTTTTAGATTAGCATCAATTATTCGATCTTCCATACTTATTTCTCCCTATTTTAATAATAATTTTAACGCTTCTTTCACTTGATTTTCGAGAGTATCATCTCGATTTAATTTTGGAATAACTTTTTTAATATCACTTAGTTTATATCCTAAACTTTCTAATACTTCCACTACTTCTTCTAAACCACTTGTTTGATCATCGGTCGAAGTCGTTAATTTTCCTTTTAAATCTAAAATCATCTGCCGGGCAATCTTGTCGCCAATCTTCGGGAATTTCGTTAAATAAAGAATATTTTCCCGTTCAATAGCATCAATTATCCCAGCTACACTTCCAGTAGCTAGCATCGGCAAGATCATTTTAGGACCTAAACCTTTTACCATTAGTAAACGTAAAAATAAATCTCTTTCTTCTACCGTCACAAAACCATATAGGGAAAATTCATCTTCCCGAATGTGCGTATAAATATAAACTTTGGCTTCTTCATCCAACGTAAAACAAAAAGGATTAGCCACAAAAATTTGATAACCGATACCTTGATTTTCAATTGTAATATAATTTTTTTCTGTTTCGACAACTTTTCCTTTAATAAAGCTAAACATCTTACCACCTTTTTTTATTGTACTAAAAATAATCGTAGAAGTCTATTCTTTTCCAATAAAAAAGCAAACATTTTTTTGCTTTTTGACTATTTAAGAAAGAAATAATCTAATTAAAATGGGAGAGATAATTAATAAAAATAATAGTGGCCCAAATATTAAAGCGGAGATAATACTAATCTTTGTCGGTATTTTCATAATACTTGCTTTAATATCTAATAATTGTTGTTCTTGTAAATTAGTAATTTGTTCTTGTAAAGAGTCCGTCATATTACTACCAAAACTATTAGCTTCGATAATGTGTAAAATTAAATTATGGATTGTTTCACTCGGTATTCTTTCTTTCATAGCAGTTAAACTCTCACTAAAACTCTTACCCATATCCATTTCTAAAAGAGCTTTTTGAAATTCTTTAGATAATTCATTATCAATATTTTGACAAGTTAAAGCTAAAGCTGATTTTAAATTACGATTAGATTCTAGCGTTAAACTAAAGATTTGAAAAAAGAAAATAGCTTCTTGTTCTAATCTTTTTTTTCTTTTATAAATCGGTAAATCAAAGACAAATACTTCAAAAAGACAGAGAAAGATTAAGACTGATACGGGGGCTAAAATATAACCTTTAGGAACAAAAAGAAATATTCCTTCAAAAATTAGCAAAGAACAAATAAATAAGATATTTAAAATTGTAAAAACTTGATACCGACAATTTATCCCTAATAATTTTATTTTGCGATCCACGAAAGAAATTACTTTGCGTGGATAAATTTTATTCATCATACTTTGGCTTTTCATTTTATCTTCACCTTCATTACTTTATGAATTAATAAGAGATATAAAATATAGAGAAGAAGAATAATTATGAGAATAATAAAACCAATTTTCGTTTGATAAAAGGGATCAAAATAATGGGGATTAAATAAATAAATTATTAAAGCTAAAACAAAGGGTAAACAAACTAAAACCCGAAATAGTAAAACACCACCCGAAGTTAAACTATGTAATTCTTTTTGCAGTCTTTTTTTGGCATAGATAGAAGATTCAATCGTTTCAAAGACCTTAACAATATCTCCGCCCGTTTGATTTAAAATTGTTAACGAAGTGGCAATATATTTAACATCATCTAATTTAATTCGCTCATAAAAACGATTAAAAACGACATCTAAACTTAAGCCATAAGATATATCTAAATCCATTTTTTTAAATTCAAAGGCAATCGGACCAGTTAATTCCTTTTCAACGGTTTTAATAGCTTGGACAATATTAAGACCAGATTTAAAACTATGATTCATAATAGTTAGAGCTTGTAATAAATCATCTTCAATTTGTTTACAATCTCTTTTATACCGAAAGAATAAAAATAAGTCTGGTATCAAATAACCAACTAAAAAAGGAACTACAAAGAAGAAAAAAGTTAGTTTAGTCTTTTGAAATAAAACAGTAATTATTTTTAATAAAACTAAAAATAATCCTAAAAAGCACTTTGTAACGACATAGTCCATCCCCTCTTTTTTAGTTTCATCCCCTTTTAGATAAGGATCATACTTACTTGCTAACCATCTAAATAAAGAAAATCTCTTTAAAAAAGTAGCGATAGCATGGACCAATCTTTGAAAATAGAAATACAAAGAATCAAAAATAGATAGGTCTTTTTCTTGACTAGATAATAAACTAAAGGGTTCAAATCGTTTCGCATATTTTATTTTTTGATAAGATTGGATGATAAAAATAGTTATTCCGATTAATAACCCAATTACCAAAATTTGAATCCAAAAAACATACCACATTTTTTGATTCATTGCTATTCTCCTTTCTATTTTTCTTTCGTTGGTTTCTTAAATATATCCTCCAAATCATGAATGCCCCGAGCCATAATTTTCTTTAAACTATTAGGGGTAGTTTTATATAAAATATATTCGCCATCGACTTCTCCTTGCTCAGTAACACCTTTTTGTTGGAAAGCAAAAATTTCCCGAATTGCAATTTGATCATCTTTAAATCCCGCTAATTCAGCGATAGACGTAATTTTTCTTTTGCCATCATTCATCCGTTCAATAGTAACTACTAAATCGATGGCATTCACAATATATTCGCGAATCGCTTTAATGGGAATATCTAAGCCACTCATTAAAACCATCGTTTCTAAGCGGTTTAAGGCATCGATTGCTCCGTTCGCATGCATGGTCGTTAAAGAGCCATCGTGACCAGTATTCATAGCTTGTAACATATCAAAAGCCTCTTTACCACGAACTTCGCCCACAATAATACGATCAGGACGCATCCGTAAAGAATTAATAACTAAATCCCGAATTGTAACCTCCCCTTCGCGTTCATAATTAGTCGTTCGGGTTTCTAAAGAAATGACATGTTTTTGTTTTAATCGTAGTTCGGCCGCATCTTCAATGGTTATAATCCGTTCATTAGCAGAAATACAACCACTTAAAATATTTAATAATGTCGTCTTGCCACTACCTGTTCCTCCACAAATAATAATATTTAGTTTACCTCGGACTGCCGCCTCTAAAAAACGAGCCATATAAGGGGTAAGTGTGCCAATTCGAATTAAATCTTCGATATCACTCATTGTTTCTTTAAATTTCCGAATCGTTACCACGGGACCTTTAGTTGACAAAGGCGGAATAACAGCATTAATTCTGGCCCCATTAGATAAACGCGAATCCACCATCGGATTAGCAGCATCAATAGTTCTTCCTAATGGTTCAATTAATCTTTGAATCGTTCTTATAATATGTTCATCATTAATAAAAGAAATACTTTCATCTTGTACTAATTGGCCATCTATTTCAATATATATTTCATTCGGCCGATTAACCATTATCTCTGTAATATTATTATCTTCTAACAATTCCGTTAATGGTCCATAACCATTAATTTCATTATCAATTAAATGAAATAAATAACTTCTTTCTAAATTAGATAAATCATAGCCTTCGATCGTTGCATCAATTTCTTCATTAATAACATCAGCTAGAACTTTATTTTCGGGAATCTCTTTATCAATTAAATTCTCCACAATCCTAGTACGCAAACTATCTAATAATTTTTTATCTGGGAAAATATCGTAATCAGTAACGACATTAGTTTGAGGACTTTTTCTTTCAATATTAAAAACTTCTAATAAACTATTTTTCGCCATGATTTAACTTCTCCTTTCCGTCATCTTGTTTTAAAACATCAAGAGCAATTGTCATAAACGTAGAATAATCTTTATTAAACACGGAAGGCATCTTTTTTTGTAACGTAATAATACTACCATTCATCACATAAGTATCGATATTTTTAATAAAAAAATCCGGAGTTAACGTATAATCAATATTGGCATTAATAATATTTTTAATATCAAATAACGAAAAATAATTTTTAAAAGGATCCCGACTATTATTTAATAAAATCTTATAATTAGTAATATTATTTTCTTTAAAAATACTTACTAAAGATTTCATATTTTTTAAATCTAACGGATCATTAGTAATAACAAATAAAATTAGATCTACTTTATCTAAAGCAACAATATTATTCTCAGTAATACTATGAGTCGTATCAATAATAACAATGTCATAATTAAAAACGGCTTTATCAATTAATAAGTCAATATATTTAGAATCAATTTTACCGGCTTGACGGGGATCTTTAGGACTAGGCAAAATATCAATATAATCATCGTATTTAGTAATATAATCAGTAAAATTTTGGTAACGATTATTATTATAATCGTCGACAAAATGATAAATATTTTTATCAAAAGGGCGATTTAAAGCGACACTAATTCCCCCATTAGAAAGATCAAGGTCAATTAAAAGGACTTTTTTTTCTAAATGTTCATAAACACCAGCTAAATTTAAAGCTGTAATAGTCTTACCCACACCGCCTTTAGCTGAAAAAAGACATATTGATTTTCCTTTTGCTCTTCCCATTTTATCCCTCTATCCTCTATATTAAATATAAACTAAATTAGAGGTAAAGTCAACGGATGAATACGGAAGGAGAGTGAGCCAAATAAAAAAAATTATTCTTTGAATTCAAAGATATAATCTAATATTTGCACTTCATCGCCTCTTTTAGCACCTAACTTTTCAAGTTCCTCTTCGACACCCATGCCTTTTAATTTTCTAGCAAACCGCAGAACAGCTTCTTCTTCATCGAAACGAGTCATTTTAAATAATTTTTCGATAGCTTCGCCCTCTAAAACCCATATGCCATTTTCATTATGAATAGTATATGGTTTTTCATTTTGAAATTTGTAGACAACGTAACTTTCATAATCTTCTTCTTTATAAATATCTTCATTAGGAATAGTTTCCAATAAATCAGCTAAATCGGTTAACATGGAAGTTAGACCTTCATTTTTTAATGCACTAACTTCATACACTTTTAAATTAGGAAAAGCTTGTTTAAATTTTTTTAAATTAAGAGGGGCATTTTCTAAATCCATTTTATTAGCAATAACTACTTCGGTTTTATTTTTTAATTTCTCACTATACTCACTAATTTCTTGGCGAATCATTTTATAATCAGCAATGGGATCACGGCCTTCACTGGAACCCATATCAATAACATGAGCTAGTATTTTCGTGCGCATAGCATGACGTAAAAATTGATGACCTAATCCGGCTCCTAAACTAGCATTTTCAATTAATCCCGGTAAATCAGCCATTACAAAACTGCGCTCATCAGGAAGTTTAACTACCCCTAAATTAGGAGATAAAGTAGTAAAATGATAAGCCCCAATTTTCGGTTTAGCTGCACTAATTAAACTTAAAATAGTACTTTTACCAACACTAGGCATACCAATTAAACCAACATCAGCTATAACTTTTAATTCACATTTAACAACTACTTCTTCCCCTGGACAACCTAGTTCACTAAATTTGGGAGCTGGTTCATTATGAGTAGCAAAAGCTTTATTGCCACGACCACCCCGACCGCCATGAGCCACAATAATTTCTTGGCCATCTTCAGTTAAATCAGCTAATACTAAACCATTATCAGCATTATAAATAGTTGTTCCAGCTGGAACTTTAATAATAATATCTTTAGCATTCGCCCCATTACGCGTACTACCCTTACCATTAACTCCCTTATCTGCTTTTACTTCCTTTTTATAACGTAAATCAATTAAGGTTTTTAAATTTTTATCAACTTTAAAAATAATATCTCCGCCTTGACCACCATTGCCACCATCTGGTCCCCCCATTGGAACATATTTTTCACGGCGAAAAGAGGTACAACCGTCGCCCCCCTTACCAGCAATTAATTTAATCGTTACCTCATCCACAAACATAAGTTATCACCACTTTTTATTTTATTAAAATAAAGAAAAAAATGCAATTAGTTACCTTGCACTTTGTAATTTCCTATTTTTAATTTATCTTGCGACTTAAACTTAAAGCATCTACTTCTTCGTCATCAATTATATTAGTTAATAATTGGTCTATCGTGTCTTCAATTGGTTGGATACTTGCTATTAATCTCATTTTTTCGCTATGATTAGGATTTTCTACAAATTCTGATTCCCTCCCTAATTTGATAGCAATATTATCATTTTGGGCCCTTGCAATAAGTTCCATATCCGCCTCATGGTATGGACTATTTAAAGAATTAAAATACATGGCCGTTTGACATAACTCGGAAGCGATAGCATTAGAG
>CAZQAO010000036.1:0-9288 GCA_964591225.1 uncultured Muribaculaceae bacterium
TTATAGCTAGTATTACGATACTCGCCATTATCTCTACTATGGTAAAGCCTTTTTTCTTTTTCTTATCTATTTTATTTTTGATTTTTTTTCTCACTTCGCATCACCCTATTTTCTTCAATTATATCTTAATTTTTTAGTTTCGTAAATAAAAAATACCACTATTTTTAGTGATACTTATATAATTTTATAATTCAAATTGAGAATTATATAATTCAGCATAGAAACCATTTTGTTTCATTAGTTCCTCATGATTTCCTGATTCAATGATATTACCATCTTTCATTACTAAGATTAAATCAGCATTTTTGATAGTTGACAAGCGGTGAGCAATAATAAACGAAGTTCTTCCCTCAGTTAATTTGTCCATAGCTTTTTGCACTAATTCTTCGGTTCTGGTATCAACATTACTAGTAGCTTCATCTAAAATTAAGAATGGAGCATCTTCTAGCATTCCTCTAGCAATAGTTAATAATTGTCTTTGACCAGAGGAAACTGAGTCATTATCTGATAAATAAGAATCATAACCATTTGGTAATGTTTTAATGAAATGATCTAAACCGACAACCTTGCAGACTTCTTCTACTTGTTCATCAGTAATACCTTCGCGGTTATAAATGATATTTTCTTTAACCGTTCCTTGGAATAACCAAGTATCTTGTAAAACCATGGTAAATAAACTGTGAATATTTTCTCGAGTTAAATCTTTAGTTGACACTCCATCAATTATAATATCGCCGGAATCAATATCATAAAATTTCATTAATAAATTAACCATCGTAGTT
This sequence comes from uncultured Muribaculaceae bacterium, assembly GCA_964591225.1. Taxonomy (GTDB): domain Bacteria; phylum Bacillota_I; class Bacilli_A; order RF39; family UBA660; genus MGBC108787. The sequence continues at coordinate 783 of CAZQAO010000036.1, forward strand.
TTACCAGCTCCCGTTGGCCCGACAATAGCTATCTTTTCCCCGGCTTTAGCTTTAGCACTAAAGTTTTTGATGGTTGGATTTTCATTACCTTCATATTTAAAGACAACATTTTTAAATTCAATGTTTCCTTTTACTTCGTTGTTAGCAAGATAACCATGAATATTTTCTTGACTTGGCATTACTGGTTCATCAAATAGAGCAAATACTCGTTCACTGGCCGCTGCTGTAGATTGTAATGAATTCATAGCTTGAGCAATTTGAGAAAGAGGAGAAGTAAACAACCGGACATAAGAAATAAAAGCAATAATAACTCCAAAACTAATATGACCTTTCATGGTAAGTAATGCCCCAACAATACAGACAGCAACATAACCAAAGTTACCAATAAAGCCCATCATTGGCATCATTAAACCAGATAAAAATTGACTTTTCCAATTAGCATTATAAAGTTTTTGATTTAAATCATGGAATTTTTTATCGGATTGTTTTTTACCATTATAAGCTTTGACCACATTTAAACCAGAATAAACTTCTTCAATATGACCATTTAGCTCTCCTAGACCTTCTTGACGAGCAATAAAATATTTTTGCGATTTTCCTAAAACTGCAAACATAAATATGAATCCTAATAAACTAGAAACAATAGCAGTAATGGCCATCACAGCATTAGTTACAAACATCATAATAGTCGTTCCGACAAAAAGGGTAATAGCACTTACTAAAGTAGCCAGTGATTGATTCATCGTTTGCGCTATCATATCGACATCATTAGTTACTCGGGATAATAAATCACCGGTTTGATGTTTATCAAAATAAGAAAGCGGTAATTGATTAATTTTTTTAGAAATTCCGGTTCTTAACTTTTTAGCAAATTTATTAGCCACAGTAGTCATAGAGATAGATTCAATAAAGGTAAATATCGCACTTAATAAAAGCAATATAACTAATAATAAAGCAATACGTTGAATCTTTTTAATATCCATAAATGGTTCTACTACAGTTTGAATTGACTTAGGCATTTCATCGATTTTTTGATATAACTCTTCAGCCTCAGAATCAGCATTCAATTCACTCATTAAACTAATAAATTCAGCTTGATCAGAACTAGTTATTTTGACACCATCAATTTCGATATCATGAAGTAAACTAACCGCTATGGAATCAGGTAAAATATACTTTTCATCTTTAATACTTTTTAAAAAAGTAAGTTGATCTTCAATGGAAATGGTATTTCCTAAATATTCATTATCTTTTAATAATAGAGTTAAGATTGAATCTGGTAAAGATAATATTTTTTCATAAATATTTTCTTGATTACTTTCTGATTTCATTTCTTCTATGAAAGTCATAAATTGTTTTTGTTCTTCGGCAGTAATAGCGGGATTTTTTATAATAGCCGCAATATTTTGTTCAGTTAAATCCATTTTAATAATATTAGGTAACTGAGATTGTAAATTACTAGCAGAAATTTGATTAGTAACGGATTCAGTTAAAGTAGTTAAATTTTCTTGATTGATAACGAGTCCTTCCGAAATTTCATCAGTTAAATCAGATAAAATATTCGGGGTAAAGATAGATAGTATTGCTCCTACTACTGCTAAAATTAAAGCTATAATTATAAGCGTATGAAAGGGTTTTAATTCCTTAATTAATCTTAACATCGCTGTTTGAAAATTTTGGGGTTTTTCCATAGTTCTATTAGGACCATGTTTCATTCCTTTCGGTTTTCTATTTTCGACCATTTTCTAATTCCTCCTCTGATAATTGGGATAAGGCAATTTGTTTATAGATTTCACAGTTAGCTAATAACTCTTGATGGGTACCTTTACCTACACAAACACCATTATCTAAAACTAGTATTTGATCTGCATTCATAATAGTTCCAATACGTTGGGCAACGATTAAACAAGTAGCATCTTTAGTATAGTTTTTTAATTCTTTTCGTAAAACAGCATCGGTTTTATAATCAAGGGCAGAGAACGAATCATCAAAGATATAAATTTCAGGATTACGGGCGATAGCTCTCGCAATAGCTAATCGTTGTTTTTGACCACCACTGATATTAGTTCCCCCAGAAGCTAGATGCGTTTTTTCTTTATTTTCCATCTTAGATACAAATTCTTCCGCTTGGGCGACACGAATAGCTTCTTTTAAAGTTTTTTCAGTTTTTTCTTTCCCATTGTCGCCATAACTAACATTAAAGTTAACATCACCATCAAAAATAACAGCTTTTTGCGGAACATATCCTAATTTATTATAAAGGGTTTCTAATTTATATTCTTTAACATTAATACCATCTACTAAGACTTCGCCATCCGTAGCATCATAAAATCTAGGAACTAAATTAATAAGAGTTGATTTTCCACTACCAGTTGAACCAATAAAAGCAATTGTTTCCCCAGCTTTAGCTTTAAAAGAGATATTTTTAAGAAGATATTCTTCAGCATCAGGATATTTAAAAGAAACATTTTTAAATTCTACAGTTCCTATTTCTTTGGTAGTGTTATCAGTAATATCACCATCTTCAACACTTACATTAGTATTTAAAACTTCATTGATCCGACTGGCAGAAACTCCAGCTCGAGGAATCATCATAAAGATTGCAGCTAGCATCAAAAAAGACATAATAACTTGCATGGAATATGAAGAAAAGACTACCATATCTCCAAACAAAGATATTTTAGAAGCCATTAGAGCATCTTTAATTAAATAAGCACCTATAAAGTAAATAACAAGGGTTAAAGAATTCATTACTAAATACATAATTGGGGATAAAATAGCAAAAGTTTTTTGATTAAACATTTGTTGATTAGTTAATTTATTATTAACGTCTTCAAACTTATCTTCTTGATATTTTTCGGCATTAAAAGCTCTTACTACTCTAATTCCAGTTAAATTCTCACGCATTACCCCATTAATTCTATCAATTAATTTTTGGACGATTTTAAATTTTGGCATTACAATAATCATTAAAACCAAAATGACACTAAGTAGTAACACCACAGCTACAGCAGTAACAGCACTCCATTGCCAGTTCTTATTTAAAATTTTGGTAATCGCCCATATCGCAGTAATCGGGGCTTTAATAAGCATTTGTAACCCCATCCCAATTACCATTTCTACTTGCGTAATATCATTAGTTGTTCTTGTAATTAAACTATCAGTAGAAAATTGTTTAACTTCATGAGTAGATAAATCTTCAACTTTCTTAAATAACTTTTCTCTTAATTTCATGGAAAATGATGAAGATAACCGGGAAATAAAATATCCCACAATAATCGATAATATTAAACTCCCAAAAGCACATAGGAGCATATAACCGCCATTTTTTAAGATGTCAACCATGGCACTACCTTCAGTTTGAACTAAACGCGTAATATTAGCCATATAATCAGGCATTTTTAAATCTAGCCATACTTGACCAACAATTAGAATAAAGCTAATAAACACAAAACACCATTCTAATTTACTAAAATTTTTAATTAACTTGATCATTCTTTAATTCTTCCTTTCCTGTGACTAATTGAATATTATGTTGAATTTTATGAATAATTCCTATAAATTCATTAATTTCTTCAGCTGTTAAATCTTTTTTAATAATTGCTTCAATATTAGCAATTTTTTGCTCTAAAGACGTATAAATCTCTTTAGCTTGATTAGTTAAAATAATTTTTTTAACTCGCAAATCTTTAGAATCTATTACTCTCTTTATAAAATGATTTTTTTCCATAGTTTGCAAAACCCCACAAACTGTTGCGCGGCGTAAATTTAAGATTGTTTCTAAATCGCGTTGATAAACATTTTCATGATTAATCATATATTCAATAATTTGAATCTGGGTAGGTGTTAATAGTACTTCACTCACTCCTAAATCTGGATTTAAAAACAATCGTCCAATTATTTTTTCTAAGGTTTTAATTTGATACAATAATTTTTCACTATTTTTTTCTGCCATTTGTTAGCCACCATACAATATATTATGCTCAAATTAAAAAAATAGCAAGCTTTATTTAAAAATTCGAAATATTCGAAACTAATTCTCTGGTGTTCCTGGACAGATTCGAACTGTCCGCTAAGCCTTAGGAGGGCCTCGTTTTATCCAAATAAACTACAGGAACATATAAAAACATTTTAACACATATCGTATTAAAATGTATATTTATTAATCAATCGTAATTAGTTCGTATTCTTTATTACCGATATTTAAATCAGAGGCAGCTTCAATCGTATGTAAGCCATGCTTAGAATTAATTCGTTCTAATAAATGGTCTTTTCCAGGATCATCACTCTCTTTTACTAAATCGATACAAGCTTGGTCGATAGCAACGGGATCTAAACTCGCTAGAATACCTATATCTTTCATACAAGGATCTTCAGCAGTGGCACAACAATCACAATCAACGGACATATTACACATAATATTAATATAAGCAATTTTGCCTTGAAAATGATTAGTAATGGAAGAAGCAGCATCCGCCATTGATTCTAAAAATTTTAATTGATCTACTTGAAACATCTCTTCATAAGAGGCATTTTCTTTGCCTAAGCAATGAATATAACGTTTCCCTTTACCTGAAGCTACTCCGATAGACAATTGTTTCAAAGCACCGCCATAACCACCCATAGGATGGCCTTTAAAATGAGAAATAACTAACATGGAATCGTAGCGAAATAAATGACTACCAACATAATTTTTCTTTAATACTTTGCCATTAGGAATTTCTAATATGGCATCATCTTGATCACGATCCATAATATCAACAGTAAAGTTTTCACTCCAACCATGTTCTTGCATTAATTGATCATGTTTTTCGGTAGTATCTCTGGCACCACCATAAGCCGTATTACATTCCACTACTACCCCACTTACATAATCGATGATGGGTTTTAAAAAGGAAGGTCGTAAATAATTTTGATTACCCTTTTCACCAGAATGAACTTTAACAGCTACTTTGCCAGGTAATTCAATTCCTAAATGTTTATATATTTCAACCACAGCTTCTTTGGTTAAATTCTTTGTAAAATATACTTTGGCTTTTTCCATATTGTTGCTTCTTTCTATTTTTGGATATTAATCATATTAATGATAAATAAAATATAAATTCCTAACTTCATCCCAATTTTATAACGTTGCATTTCATACAAAGCTACTAACTTATCGACTAAAGTTAGACAAACGCTCTCCTTACATTTGGGAGCTACTTTGGAAGTGGGAAACATATGAGATTCAATCATATTTTTTTGCATATCATTTAAATCATAGTACTTACTAGCATTTAAAAGAGCTAAAGAAGGATGAATAACAAACTTTTCACACGCACCTTCATCTTCTAATTGATAATTAAAATAAAAATCATGTAATAAAGCAGCTCTAGTTGCATCTTTATAATTTTTAAAGTGCATATTTTTGGTAATTATATATACGCCATAAGCTACTCGACACGAATGCCCATATCTCGAAACACCATGATGTAATTCTTGACTTAATTCTTTATATTGTGGGTTATTTAAAATATCGCTGGTAATAGCTAAAAATTCTTGTTTTTGCTTGCTCATTTAAATTGCCACCTCGATTGTTCCATTATACCATACTTTAAACTTACTTGTCACTACTATATTTTATGATTTACTTTAAAAAGAAGAAGTAAAATCGTTTATTCACAGTCTTTTTTTTGGCATTCTTCGTATTCTAGCTCAATAGTTGAGTGTTTAATACCATTAGTTTCAAGTAAATCCTTGACACTTTTCTTGACAAGCTCATAGTTTTTCTTTGTAACCGTCTTATCAATTTGAACATGCATCGTCAAAAATATATCATTACCATCAATACTCCAGACATGAATATGGTGAACATTTTTAATCTTATCAAGATTTTCAATACTTTGTTTTATTTGCTCAATATTAATCGTGGTGGGAACTGTTTCTAATAAGACATTTAAAATATCCATAATATTACGAATTGATTTATAGCCAATAATAATAGCAATGACAATTGATAACAAAGGATCAATAATTACCCAACCGGTAGCTTTAATTAAAAGGGCTCCAATTAGGACCGCAATCCAACCTAAAACATCTTCTAACATATGAAGATTAACACTTTTTTCATTCATATTCATACTTTTACTAGTTTTAATCGTGGCATAACCATTAATAAGAATCCCAAAGATAGCAAAAATAATCATACCTGTTAAATGAATATCAGCCGGATGAAAGATGCGATTAAAGGCTCCAAATAAGACAAAAAGAGAACTTAAAAGCAAAATAGTTGAAGTTAAAAATGCTCCAAATACGGAATAACGACGATAACCATAAGTATGGACAGCATCTTTCTTTTTTAAAGATAAGCGTTCCAAAAAATACGAGATGCCAATGGTTAAAGAATCACCTAAATCATGAATAGCATCTGAAAAAATAGAAACACTATTAGTTAATAAACCCCCAATAAATTCAAAAATTGAGAATCCTAAATTCAAAAAGAAAGCTAATTTTATATTTTCTTTTTCTTCCATACAAACACTCCTTAATTAAACTTATATATCTTTTTAGCTATTTGGTAGCCTTTTAAAGTAATAAAGCCACCTAATTTACCCGGTAATATATAAGTAGCACCGGCTAACTTTGAATATCTTATAATTCGATACAAATGAGGATTAATTTCTTTAACATAAGCCCATAATTCTTTTCTCTTGGCATAAGCTTCATCATCACCCTTCATTAGTAAATAAATAGAAGAAATGGTAATCATCATCGAAGCTAATCTAACCATATAATTATATAATTTCTCTGACTTTTGTTTTACTTTTTCTAAATCTGTCTCTGAAATAATTATTTTTGTGACTTTAATTTGTTGATCTACCCGTTCAACCATAACTTTTTCATTCACAGATTGATCTTCTCTACCAATAAAATAATGATATAAATCTAAATTTAGATATACAAACTTTTCCACATAGGGTAAAGGTTTATAAGCTACTATATTATCTACATAAAAAGTATGAGTTGGCAATTTTAAATTACATTTTCGTAAAACTTCCGTTTTATAAATCAAAGAATGCATAATTAAATACTGACTTAATTTAAAATGTCCTAAATCATCCCAAGTACAAACTACGTCTGGTTTAAAAACATTAGCAAAAGACATCACTTTCTTAACTTTATCATTTATATGATCATAAATATAATTGCAAATAATTAAATCAATATCATTATCTAAATCATCGATTTTTTTAAGTAAACTCTTATAAGCTTTCGCATCTAACCAATCATCACTATCAACTACTTTAAAATATTTACCCGTAGCATTTTGAAGCCCCACATTTACCCCACTACCATGTCCCCCATTTTCTTTATTAATAACTTTAACAATGGTAGGATATTTTTTTTGATAACGACTTGCTATTTTCTTAGTATTATCTTGGGAGCCATCATTTACAATAATAATTTCTACATCTTCTTTTCCTATTAATAAGGAATCGATACAACGTTCCATATATGCTTCTGAATTATAGCAAGGAACTACAAAACTAATCTTCTTAATATGCTCCACCTTGTTTCTAGTTCTATTTTATCTCCATAATAATCATAACATATTTTTGGTAAAGTTAAAAATTTATTTTTATAGGTTTTGATTGTAAAAGCTAAAAATAATGTTATAATAGTAACTAATTTTTAAAAATGAAAGGTGATGAGTATGGCAAAAAAAGAAATTGAATTATTAGTAGCAAAGCAAGAACACGAAGATAGTTATATTTTAGATGATCAAAATGTTATTTTGGTTACCTATAATTCTAATAATTCTAAAGGATATATGATGATTCATGAAAGATTAATTGATGGACAATTAGTAGAAATTAATAAATGGCCGCTAAAAAGTTACTACTTTGGAATGAAGAATGAGGCTATTATAAATGATTTAAATTTATTTCAAGTTCAAAATGGGATAGGAGATTTTAATGCCTTATATAATTATAAAGAAGGTAAATTTGTTGTTCCTCAAAATGTTTGGAAATCAGTAGAATGTGGTAATCATAATAATTATTTAAAAATATACAATGGTTTTCTAGCTAAATTTGAAATTTTACCAGATTATGAAAAAGACGATGTCTATTCATATATTAATCCAGTAACAAACGAAAAAATAGTAGAATCATTTGATGCTTATGATAGGTATTATTATGCCTTATTAAATATCGATGGCACTATCAGAGGCAATAAATTATTTAAAGGCGATACTTTTTCTAAAATAACTCAAATTATTGATTTAGATGAATATGAATCATTAGCTGAATTTAAAGAAGAAAGAAAACAATTATGTAATGATTTAAAACAAAAAAAGAAACAAAAATATTATCAATTATTAGAATCTAGAAACGATGGTAACATCTCACCATATTTAGATAATGAAGTAGCTGATGTTCTAAATTTAAAAAAATAAGACGATTAAAACTTTTTCCTAATCGTCTTTTTATTTGTAATTATATTTTAGTATCAAAAAACCGAGATT
>CAZQAO010000037.1:0-5350 GCA_964591225.1 uncultured Muribaculaceae bacterium
TTAACGCATGTTTCTCTTCTTCCTAATAACAATAAGTTTAAAACTTTATTTTTTTGAATTATATATTTGGTTATTATCATGGGAATTAAAGAACCTAAGCTAATATTTAATATAACCGTAATTATGGTCGGAATAGCTAATTTTACTGCTATAATCTTTAATGGTACGGAGACGAAGTAACTTAGTAAATAAATTGGCATCGCATATTGGGAGAGTTTAATTAATATTTTTCCTCCTCTACTTTCGGTATTAAACATACTAGCTAATATATAAGACCATAATATACCACTTAATGCTAAAGTAATTGTATAGAAATTACTGGTTTCAAAGCTAAATTTAGGTAAGAATAGATAAGAATAAAGAAATAAAATAAGACCTAAGATATAGTTTTTATTCATGATTTTTTGAAATTTAGGATAGTGATAATTAATAATAATACCTAGAGTAAAAAAGGGAAAATTTCTTAATATTCTTGTTAAATAATATAAAGAATCGGGGATGAAATTAGCCACATAAACTAGAATTAAACTGAAAACAAAGGCTAGATAAACTTTCCAGGGATGATTATCAAATAATAAAATAGCTAGCATGGTAATAAAAAAGAGAACGTATAAAAACCATAAACCACCATTGGGATTATCACTTAAAAAGATCTTAGTTATATCTTGGATAGTAAAGCTATTGGCGGCATATTGGGAAAATACTAGTTTTAAAATAAAGGTAATTATGGTATAGACAAAGTAAGGAATCATTAAATAAATAAATTTTTGTTTTATTAGCTGCCATTTTTCTTGGCCGGTATTTTTTTTCTTAAGATGTTTGGTAAATAAAAAGCCAGATATCATAAAAAATAAGGGCATATGAAAGGAATACATCAAGCGAAAGATAAATTCATGGCTAGGACTAGTAAAACCGGTGGTATAGTCAGGAAAAGAGTGTCCTAATAATACAAATAAGATTGCTAGTCCTTTTAATATGGCAATTTCGGGATAGTATTTTTTTTCTTGGGACATAAATAGATTCCTTTCTTTTATTTTTTAAAGACTTTTAATATAATTTTTTGAGTATTTTCCTTACTATATTCTAGACTGGTCAAATAAGCTTGGTGTTGCATAGCTTTTTTGTCTTTAGCTTTCATTTTTAATACTACTTCGATTTTTGACACTAACTCTTGATAGTCATTAGCATTAAAAGTAAGACTATTTTGATTATCGACTAAATAAGTACTTGGTCCATATAAATTGCTACCAATAACAATAGTTTCACAAGCCATTGCTTCTAAACCAGTTAATCCTAAAGATTCACTTTTCCGTCTTACCGGATAGATTAAAGCTTCGATAGCATTATAGACATAAACTAACTTTTCTTGTGCTAATAAAGGGATTCTAATAATATATTTTGCTAATTTATATTGGTGAATTAAGTTATCTAATTTTTCTTCTTCCTTACCACTACCAACAATTATAAATTTAATTTTCGTTAATTTCTTTTGGTTTTTTAATTCATTAATTGCTTTAATAAGAATATCATAACCTTTATCTTTTTCTAAACGAGCAACATAACCAAAGTATTTTATTCCGGATTTTAATCCTAATTCTTTTATGGCTTCTTTTTTATTTAGCTTTTTAAATACTTGTAAATCTACTCCTCCAGATGGATAAATAGTTATCTTACTCGCCGGAACTTGGTATTTGGTAATTAAGATCTTTTGAAAATAAGCAGAAGGAGCAATAACTTGATCAGCATGACGTAAATAAAACCTACTTCTTTGCTCATTTTGGTGTTCTTTAGGGTTATCAGCGATAATATCATTACCATGGACATTTAATACTAATTGGACGTTTTTACTAGTTAAATATGGCAAGTAGACTCCTAAAGTAGAATGGGAGATAAAATGAACATAGATATAGTCATAATTATTCCATAAACTCTTCCAAAAAGAACTAACATAAAATTTAATATAATTAATAATTTTTTGATATTTTTGGGTCATTTTCGTTAGAACTACACAGTCGACATCATAATTATTACGAACTAGTAAATCATAAACATTTTTAACAAATATACCGTAGTGCGGATATTTAGAGTTCGGATACATATTACTTACGAGTAAAATTTTAGTTTGTTTAATTGGATTAGTATTTTTACTAGCTAAGAAGATAATTGCCATTATCGTAGATACAAAAGGACTCATTAAAAAATGACCAGTAAAACAAGAAACTATCAAGATTAAAATAAAGGCATATTTATAAATTCCTTTTAAAGAACTACGTTTTAAAACATAGCAACAGAAAATAATATAAAAAGCGAACCCAATAAGACCAATACTATAAAATAAATCAAAGATATCAATTTCTATTTCTTTATTTAATGCTATTTGTTCTTTTCCTAAACCAAATAATTTTTCTAAACTATTACTATTTAAATAAGTTTGATGAATATTTTTTAAATAGGTAAGTCGACTGTTAAATAAGACATGATCAATATTTTCTAACGAAAATAAGTTAGTAAGGGAAGATACCTGATAGTAGTCTAAAGTAGCTTTAAAACTCTTAGTAAAATCTAAGCGGGGTATATAAACTATTAAAGCTATTAAAACTACCACGATAGTAACTAAAGTAGCGAGATAATTTTTTTTAATAAAAGGAATAATTTTCTTCCGATTTACAATTAGAAAATAGATTAAAGTAGCTATCATACTTAAATAGAAAGCTTTAGTACCCATTAAAACTAATAGACAAATAATTATCAAGGTATAAATTACTTTTAAAAGCCTACTATTACTTTCTAATAGATAAGAAATAACTATGGGAATTAATAAAATAAAGACATTGGCTAGTTCATTACCCATATAAAAGTAAGAAAGATATAATTCCCGATTAGGGGCTATTTCATGAGCATTATGACCGATTCCTAATAAAAAGGGAATTAAATATAAAAGGGCATAAAGACTAAAGATATAAACACAAGTTTTTTTATTAATAAGTAAATTATCACTATTAGCAAAGAATAAAATTAAGATAGGTAAATAAAATATTTTCGTAATATTTATTAATTCGACTCCTAAATTTTTATGATTTAATAAAAGATAAAGAAAATAAGTAATAAAATAGAAGCCAAGTAATAAAAATATTTTTTTATCTTTGGTATTTTTTAATAGTTTAAATAGGACATACCCTAAAAATAGTCCTCTTACTATAAGACCAATACTAAAACCAGTTTTATTCCAAGAAAACATTCCCGTTAGAAAGTCAATAAAGGGAAAAAGTAAAACGAGTATAAATAAATAATTATCTTTTCTTTTCATGTTTTTTACCTTCCCCTCTTTTAAATAAAATATCAGTTTTTAAGACAATAAATAAAAATACAATCATTAGACCAATATAAATTAAAATAGCATCGTATGTATCTCCTAAAGTATAGAAAATAGAAACTCCCGCAAATAAAATATCAATTAAATAAATGATTAATAAAGACGCTCTAGTGGAAAATTGCATTTTTAATAGTTGATGATGCAAATGTTCTTTATCAGGACTATTAAAAGGATTTTGGCCCTTTAATAATCTTCTAATAATTGAAAAGACGACATCAATAATTGGAGTAGCTAAGATAATTAGCGGAATAAATAAAGAAGTAAATGTGGCAGTTTTATACCCTAATAACGCTGTTACAGCGATAATAAATCCTAGTAGGTTACTACCCGTATCCCCTAAATAAATCTTGGCTGGAGGGAAATTATACACTAAAAAACCTAATGTTGATCCTAACATTATTAAAGATAACGTGGTATCTAAACCATCTTGGGCATTCATAATAAACGCAATAATGGCAATCGTTAAAAAATAAATCGCACTAACGCCCGAACATAAGCCATCTAAACCATCTGATAAATTAATAGCATTAATAATCGCCACAATTAAAATGATGGTAAATAAATAATTAAAAGGGGGAGCAAAAGTAAGATGTAACCCTAAAACATTAATTGTATCTAACGTAATATTGCCATAAAAAACAATAATAGCAGCGGCAATCGTTTGCACTATAACTTGATATTTAGCTTTAATAGGATGAATATCATCAATCATTCCCATTAAAACTAGCAAAAAACTGCCCATTAAAATTGAGAGCATTTGGGTACTTTCTTTAGCATAGAGCATATACCCGAGCATAAAAGAAAAAAAGATAGCCAAGCCCCCCAAAGTAGGCATAGGAACTTTATTTAAACGACGGGCATTGGGATAATCCAAGGCTTTAATATGCAAAGCTATTTTTTTTACAATGGGTGTTGTTATTATACTACATAAAAACGTTACAAAAACAATAGTAAAAACATTATGTCCATTAACTAAATACATAACACTCACGTCCTGTTTTTATTATAACTTAAAAACCTAAAAAAATGAAGTTTTTCACTTCATGACTATTTTTTCTTCTTCTTTTGTTTCTTCATTTCTTTAACTAAATCTTGAACATCAGGATCTTCTAATGTTTCCATTTCCTCACTTTTTGGCTTATTAGATTTAGGAGCTTTTTTACTTTTATTCCGTCTTTTTTCTAAGTTAGCAAATAAACAAATAATAATGATGCAACATACGACTAAAGATACTCCAAAAGCAATACAAACATATAAATAATTTTGAGCTTCTTTTTCTAAATCATTAACTTGTTCTTCATTATAGATTTGAAAAGTATTCTCTTTAGTATCATAAGAATAATAATTATAATTTCCGGTAGTAACATCCAGAGCATAACATATCACAAACCGACTCTTATCTTTATATCTATAAACTTCTACTTCTAAATCATTAATTTTAATTTTATCTTTAATATAACCTTCCAAAGGTTTAGCAAAATCAGTGATATAAAGAATAGAATTATTACCAGTAAATTCATGATATAGTAAATAACTTTGTTTAGTTTCATCATAGATAGCTAAAGAAATCTCACCATTTTCAGCTTTGACACCAACTAAAGTAAATTTAGTAACATCGCTATAAAAAGCCGGAATTTCAAAAGAATCAATGGTAATTTGTTTTTCTTCATAGAATTCTGGTTTTACTAAATTTTTACCATTTTTAACTACCGTATAAGGATGACCATCAATGGTAATTTCAATGGGATTTACGTCTTCGACATTAACATTTAAAATATAAGTTTTTTGACTACCATTTTCAGCAGTTACCACAATATTAAAAGTATTTACCCCTTCACTAACTTCAAACTCTCCAGTTCCTTCAATAGAAGCATGAGATTCACTAGTTTTCGCATCGATTTTAATCTTATTGACAGTCGAAGGTAAAGAAGTAGTATATTCTAATTTATCTTTATCAAAGGGTTCAGTAAATTCGTA
>CAZQAO010000037.1:5450-9172 GCA_964591225.1 uncultured Muribaculaceae bacterium
ATGCCATTATTAGATTGAATGGTAATAGCATCATTATTAAATAAATTTTGGACATCTAAGACTGTTTGACCAATATTAAAGCCATTGACATAAGACTCATTTACTTTAAATCCCGCATTGCTAACATAACTAGCTAAACTTACAGGTACATAAGTACTCTCATCTCCCGTACACAAAGTACAGTAGCCACCACTAGCATATACTAAACCAGCTTTACTAGGATTACTAGCACTACTATTAGCACCGATATTAAAGAAATTATATAAACCAGAGTATTGAACACCTTCGTAATCAAATGCCGCTCCATTCGTATTACTGCCCATAGTTCGACCTGATTCTTGAATAGCTAAAGAAGCTAAGTAAACTGAACTAATATTGGCTGTCTTACCAGCTTCAACAAAAATACTGGCATATCTTTGATTATCAATAACAGATAAATCACTCATAAAAGAATCATCTAAAATATTTTGGACAATACTTTCGGTATAATTACTAGAATTTTCTAAACTTTCAAATTGTAAAATATATTCTTCAGTTAAAAAATTACGAGGATCTAAATAGTAAGCCACCGTAGCATCGTTTGCTAAATACCAATTAGTTTCTGTTTGACAATAACCATTAGTATAACGTCCCCCAAAATCAGTACAATCCTTTTGAGAAATTACTTGATATAATTGACTATTACCACTAATTGAAGAAACTACTTTCTCAGAAGCTAAAGCAAGATTAAACGAAGTATTAGTTGGCATCGAAGTAAAGGTCCAATTAGGATGAATACTATGTAAGGCTCTTAAAGCTTTTTTATAAGACTCAGGAAAACCTTGAGCATCAAGTTGACTTTCAAAACCACTATCAGTCACACTATCTTGAGTAGCCACTGTAGTTAAATTACCACTTGGTCTATTATAAGCATCCGCCATATCATCAAATACCGGAATACTAAAAGATAAAGGCAAACTTGCTAAACCAGTTTTAGAATAAGTAGACCAACTCGTTTTAGCTTCACTAGAAGGGGCGGCCAAGTTAGACATATATTGGTGATTAAACATACTATAATAACCTTTAGGATTAACATTAAATTTCTTTAAATAACTTGTAAATTGGCCTTTAGCTATATAAGTTTTAGCAATGAATTTAGCTCCTCCCACGATAGCTTTCTTAGGGGATGTCCAAGGTCGATCATATTGATCAGTTAAAGTAAAGGATATATAGCTAGCACAAATATAACCAGTATAATTTTTATATTGAACATTGTACCAACCACTTTCACACTTATTAGATGCAGGAGCTTTATCCATAGAAAGAACGGTAACTACATCGCCTTCATCAAGTTCTACTAAAATATTACTTACGCCATTTTCCGTCTCAACAGTTGGTTTAGAACGTAAACGAACATCATTAGAAGTAATTCTTCCCGTATAAGTTTCAGCTGCTTTTAGTTGTAAAGGAACAGAAAACAAAGAAGTAAAAGCAAGACCAAATAACATTGGCATAGAAGCAAACTTAAATATTTTTCTTTTTGTACTTGTTTTCATCTTTTCTCCCTCCTTCTTCTCTCATAGTATAACATTTTTCGCCATACTTTTAAAGTAGTCCCCTATAATTTGTATTTTTTATGTCATTCTATTGTCAAGTAACTGATTATTGTAAATTTTCCTAACAATAGGTTATAATAATAAAATAGTGAGATGATTTCATGATTCAAACCTTAATAAGAAAAATTAAACGATCGAATAAAGTAGCTTTAGTAACTTATCTATTATTGTTTGTAATTTATATCTTTGATTACATCTATTTAACCAGAGGTCTTTTATACTTAGTAGGGATTGAAACTGGGATAAGAGTAATTGTCGCTATTATTTTATTTCTATGGGGTTTTGCTTATTTAGTATTCGGACTATCGCTAGTGGTAACTAAAAAACATAAAAGTTTTATCTTTTTATCAATTATTCATACGATTTTTATGATTATCATGTTCTGTGTATCTTTAGGAATTCATAAATTATATACTAAAATAGATATGCTATCTAGTCAGGAATATACATTGTATACCACTAATTTAGTAACTTTAGCGGGTACTAATTTAAAAGATACAGATAAAATTGGTATGATTAATAATAACGAAGATATTGAAGGCTATATTTTAGCTAATACTTTAAAAAATAAAAAACATTTGGATCAAGAAATTGTCTATTATGATGATTATTATTCTATGTTAGAAGCTTTATATCATCATGATGTAGGAGCAATATTTTTATCTAATAATTATGTAATTTTGTTTAGTGGTGAAGAGGCTTATCAAAATATTGCTACTGATACTAAAGTTTTATATACTTACTCTGAAAAAATGAAAACTAAAACTAATATGAATACAGACAAGAAATTAACTGAACCATTTACGATGTTACTTATGGGTGTCGATTCCGAAAAAGATGGTTTAAATGCTAATGCTGCTTTTAATGGCGATACGTTAATGCTTATTACTTTTAATCCTAAAACTCTTACAGCAACCATATTTAGTATCCCAAGAGATACCTATGTTCCTATTGCTTGTAACAATAATCGTTCTAATAAAATTAATTCTTCTGCTGCCTATGGAACGGAATGTGTAATTAAGACAGTGGAAAACTTAACAGGAATTACTATTGATTACTATGCCAAAATTAATTTTAATGGTGTTATTGATTTAGTAAACGTTATGGGCGGAATAGATATCGATGTGGAAGCTCCTAATTATAGTAGTTATGTCGCTCGTTATGGGGAAGGCAAATTATGTGAAAGTAACTCTTTAAGAGATATGTCTAAGCTGGTTTGTATGAATACCGGTTGGCAACACCTAAATGGCGAACAAACTCTCGCCTATGCACGAAATAGACATGGTTTTATAGAAAGTGATATAGCCAGAAATCGCCATCAACAACAAATCGTTGAAGCTATTGCTCAAAAAATGATTCAAAACGTAAGTTTCTCAGAATTAGAAAAAATATTAAGTGCGGTCGGTAAAAATGTAGCAACGAACTTAACTATTAATCAAATTTTATCTTCTTATCAAATAATTAAAGATATGTTAATAAATGGCTTAAAAGGAGAAAATTTTGTTAAAATTCAAAAAACTTACTTAGAAGTTTATAATCTACCTATTACTATTGGAGGATCTAATGTTTCTGCTCTAGGCTATTACGAAGATAGCTTAAAAGCTATTCAAAATGCTATGAATATTAATTTAGGACTTAAAAAAGAAGAAATGATTAAAACATTTTCTTATGATTACAACGAATTATATGATACTCCTATTATTGGCAAAGGTATTACTAGTGGTAATAAAAAAGTAGCTACTGTTCCAAACTTCGTAGGCAACCCTACTACTTATATTAATGAATGGGCTAGTCAAAATGGTATTACTCTTTATAAAGAATTTTACACTTGTGGCTTTGGTACTCCAGGATTAATAGTAAAACAAAGTGTACCTGCTGGAACAGCCCTTAAAGATATTTCTTCCATAACTGTTTATATTGGTCAATCTTGTGGAACTATTCCTTCAACACCATATAACAATGACGAAAATGATTATAACTCAGAAAATAATAGTGACAATAATAATGTAGACAACAACGATGACGATATAGAAAATGAAGATAACGAAGATATTACCGACATTATTCCTGGTCTTAACAATAGTAATGATGAAGAAAACCAAGATGAAGAAATTCCAGAAGATTAAA
>CAZQAO010000038.1:0-9105 GCA_964591225.1 uncultured Muribaculaceae bacterium
CTATTCTAATTATCATCTCTATTACCAAACATAAGAATTAATCTAATTAATTCTAAAGCACTAGTTAGAACTCCAGCTACATAAGTACTGGCTGCAGCTGTTAACATTTTAGAAACACCTTCTTGTTCGCTTGCATTAGCTAAGTTTAAATCATTTATTAAGACTTTGGCACGTTTACTAGCATTTACTTCTACTGGTAAAGTTACAATTTGAAATATTAATCCGGTACCAACTAATAAGATACCTAACCATACCATATTAATTGATTCAAATAATAATCCTAAAAATATAATAAAGTAAGAAATGGAAGTTGAAAAATTGACTATAGGAAATATGATACTTCTTATTCTTAAATATAAGTATCCTTCTTTATCTTGAATAGCATGACCACATTCATGAGCAGCCACTGCTGTCGAGGCAATTGATGTTCCTTTATAAACACTGGTAGATAAACGAACTACTTTTCTTCTAGGATCATAGTGATCAGTAAGATTACCTTTAGTTTCTACAATATAAATATCTTTTAAACCATTAGCATCTAAAATTTTACGAGCTACTTCATAACCTGTTATGCCTTCTTTATTTTTTATATTTTTATATGTTCCATAACTTTTCATTACATAAGCTTGAGCAATGGCAGGTAAAATTAACATTAATATAACTATCATCAAATCCATATTTTTACACTTCCTTTAGTTATAATATAACACAACTTTATAAATGTATATTATTTTATTTCGTACGTAGTGCCTTCCCGCGTATCTTTTATTATTATGCCTTCTTGTTCTAATTCATCTCTAATTTGATCTGCTAAAGTATAATCTTTATTTTGTTTAGCCATTTGTCTTTGTTTTAATTTTTCTTCAATATATGCTACATCAATTTCTCTAGTTACTTGGTTAGTTCTTAAATCCAATGATAAAACTTGATCCCAAGCTTCAATTAAAGCTATTTTGGTAGCATTATTCAAATCACTTTTTAATACTTCATAGATTAAAGAAATAGCATTAGCTGTATTTAAATCATCACTAATACAGGCTTTAAACTTTTCGTCATATTCTGCAAATTTTTCTTTTTCTACTGTTTTCTCAGGAACTAAATCTCTAATTTTATTTTTTAATTTCATATAAGTATTACTAGCATTATCTAAAGCTTCATAAGAAAATACTAATACTTTACGATAAGATGTATTTAAACACATAAAACGATAACTTAATGGATCATATCCTTTTTCTTTTAAAAGATCCAGAGTTAAAAATTCACCTTTAGATTTACTCATTTTACCAGTTTCATCGTTTAGATGTTCGCCATGAATCCAATATTTGCACCATTTATGTCCTAAATAAGATTCACTTTGAGCTATTTCATTAGTATGATGAGGGAAGATATTATCTACTCCTCCACAATGGATATCTAAGTATTCTCCTAAATATTTCATACTTATTCCCGAACATTCAATATGCCATCCGGGATAACCTACACCCCAGGGAGATGGCCATTTTAATTCTTGAGAATCAAATTTTGATTTCGTAAACCATAACACAAAATCAGCTTGATTTTTTTTAGAAGTATCTTCTTCTACGCCTTCTCTTACTCCAATAACCATTTCATCAGCTTTATGATTAGTAAGTTGATAATAATCAGTTAATTTCGTCGTATCAAAATAAACATTACCACCACTTTGATAAGCAAAACCAGTTGCTAATAATTTAGAGATTATTTTGATATATTCTGCGATATTATCTGTGGCATTAGATACAATTTCTGGCCATTTAATATTTAAACTTTTCGTATCTTTTTTAAAAGCTTCTGTATAAAATTTAGCAATATCTAAAACTGATTTATTTTCTCTTTTAGCACCTTTTAACATTTTATCTTCACCAGAATCAGAATCGCTTGATAAATGACCGACATCCGTAATATTCATAACTCTTTTTACTGGATAACCTAAATAAACCAAAGTTTTTTCTAAAATATCTTCAAAAATATAAGTTCTTAAGTTACCAATATGAGCATAGTGATAAACAGTTGGTCCACAAGTATACATTGTAACTTGTTTTTCATTGTAGGGAATAAATTCTTCGACTTTTCTCGTTAAGGTATTATAAATACGCATTTTACCATCTCTCTTTACATTTTATTCATTAACACTTATTTTAAACGTTCAATTATCTTTTCTTGGCCCATTAAATATATTACTTTTTCTAAATCGATTCCGTGCATAGTACCACTTATAGCAACACGTATCGGCATATAGAGTAATTTCCCTTGCTGATTAGTTTTTTCTGCCACAGTTGTTAAAGCCTTATCAATATTTTCTATCGTCCAATTAGATATGGCTTCTATTTCTTCTTTAAATACTTTTAAAGTATTAGGTATACTGGCATCACTTTTTAAAAAAGAAATACAATCTGGTTCTAAAGATAATTGTTCTTCAAAGAATATATGAGCTTCGAAAACAATTTCTTTGCCAAAAGATAAATGTTTTTTATAAGCTAAAATTAAATAATCTACCCAATCTGCTCTTTTTTTTCTTAAATCATAGGCTTCTTCTAAAAAAGGTCTGACAAAAGTTAGATAATCAGCATCAGTCATATTCATCATATAATGATGATTAAACCATTTTAATTTTTTAATATCATAATAAGCAGGACTTGTGGTAATTCCAGAAATATCAAATTTAGCAACTAATTCTTCTAAAGTAAAAAATTCTTGTTCACTCTTACTAGACCATCCTAAAAGAGCTATATAATTGATAATGGCTTCTGGTAAAAAACCATTATTTAATAAATCCATAACATTTTCATCTTTATTACGTTTACTTAATTTCTCCCCATTTGGTTTTAATATGAGGGGTAGATGAACAAATTCAGGAACATCTAAACGTAAAGCTTTATATAAACATATATATTTAGGAGTACTAGACAAATATTCACTACCACGAACTACATGAGTAATATTCATTAAGGCATCATCAACGACATTAGCAAAATTATAAGTAGGATAACCATCACTTTTAATTAAAATTTGATCTTCTAATTGATCATTGGCAACCGTAATATCTCCATAGACTAAATCGTGATAACTGGTAGTTCCTTCTTTAGGCATCTTGGCACGAATAACATATTTTTCTTGATTAGCTAATTTTTGAGCTATCTCTTCTTTAGATAAATTTAAACATGTTCCGGGATACAAATAAGTTCTTTTTTCTGCTGCAGCTTTCATTCGTTCATTACTAAGAGTTTCTTCTTGACAAAAACAATAATAAGCATAACCTTCATCTACTAATTTTTGGGCATATTTTTGATAAATAGGTAATCGTTCACTTTGAATATAAGGTCCATAATCACCATTTTTTTTCGGTCCTTCATCATAATTTAAAGAAAACCGTTCTAAAACTTCATAAATAAATTCTTCGGCTCCTAATTCATATCTTTCTTGATCGTTATCTTCTATTCTTAATATAAATTCCCCTTGATCATGTTTAGCAATTAAATAAGAAAATAATGCACTTCTTAAATTACCAATATGCATAAATCCTGTCGGACTCGGAGCATACCTCGTTCTTGTCATCATCATCACCTAATATTTCTTTATTACTAATAATTATAACATATCTTTATAAATGGAAAAAGTCTAGAAAGCGTTCTAGACCTCAATTAATTATTTATGCTTTGACCATAAATATTTAAAAAATGTAATAACTTAATTTAATTGCAATCATCTAATTTATTACAACTTCATCATACCACGTTCTCTAATATTTTTTCAATATCTATTTCATTATTATATTTATTAATTAATTGTTTTAAATTTCTTAATCCAAACATTTCACAATGAGCTTCTGCTATTAATTCATCGATATTAACTTTCTTATTTTTTAAATTCTCTTCTACATAATTATATAATGTTTCTTTGGTAAAATTTTTATAAGGAATTATAGCTTGAAAACGTCCTAAAAATTCTTTGCTAAAATGTTCATTATCTATTTGAATATCATGATTAATAAAACCAACACTTTGTTTATTGACAATATTACTAGTCATAAAAATCATCGTATGAGTAAAATCTATTTTTTCTCCGCGAGCATCCGTAATAAAACCTTCATCTAAAATCTGTAAAAATAAATTTAAAACTCGTGGATGGGCTTTTTCAATTTCATCTACTAAAATAATGGCATAGGGATGTTCTAGTACTTTTTGAAATAAGTAAGGATCTTCATACCCAATATATCCCGCACTAACTCCAATTAATTTATTTACCGAAGTATCAAGATTATATTCACTCATATCAATTCTGATTAAATTACCAGCAAATAAACTATTCGCAATAACTTTAACTGTTTCCGTTTTTCCAACTCCAGAAGGACCAGTAAGTAGTAAAGAAAGAGGTTTATCTTCATAATTTAATTTAATCCAAACTTGGTTTAAAATCTTATTTATTGCTTCTTCTTGACCAATTATTTTTTGATGCAAGTCTTCTTTAACTTTTAAATATAAAGTTTTCTTATTTTCTAACAAAGGAATATTTGTATTCTTAGCAATCATCTCAATAATATCTTGATATTCAATCTTAATTAGATTATTAGTTTTTAATTGTTTTAATTCTGCTCTAATTTTATTTTCTTTTTCTTTGCATAAAGAAGCTTGTTCATAGTCATCATGATAAATCGCCTGCTCTTTACTTTTCATAACTTCTTTTAACTCTTTTTTTAAATTCATAATTTTAGCAGTTCTAAAACTTTTAATCTTTTTACTAGCACATATCATATCTAATAACTCAATAGATTTATCCGGATTATTTTTTTGTTTCAAGTATTGATTAGCTAAATGGACAATATCCGTTATATTTTGATCACTAATTTTAATATGATGATGTTGTTCATAACTATCTTTTATTCCTAATAAGATAGCTTTAGTTTTTTCTTCATCTGGTTCTTCGACTAAAATAGTATGAAATCTTCTTTCTAAAGCTTTATCTTTAAATATTGTTTGATAATATTCTTCGATGGTGGTTGCTCCGATACATTTTAATTCTCCTCTGGCCAAGTATGGTTTTAAAATATCACTAGCATTTATCGCTCCTTCGGCTCCTCCGGCATTAATAATAGTATGAATTTCATCAATAAATAAAATAATATTTTTATCTTCAATAACTTCTTTGATAATTTTAGTTAATCTTTCTTCAAATTCCCCTCGATATTTAGTTCCCGAAACTAAAGAACCCATTTCGACCATTACTACGGTTTTATTGGCTAATTCTAAAGGAACATTACCTTGTTTAATTCTTCTTACTAATTCTTCTACAATAGCAGTTTTACCAACTCCCGCTTTACCTATTAATAATGGATTACTTTTATTTTTACGTAACAAGGTTTCAATAATTTGTTCAATTTCTTCTTCTCTCCCAATAACGTGATCTTCTTCACTTATTTTTTGATTTAAATTAATGCCTACTTCATAAATTTCTAGTTTCTCTTTCTTCTTTTGAACTAAACTAATTTTAAATTCTTCATATATAGCATCTAAATCCAAACCCATACCCACTAGAATACGGATAGCTATTCCTTCTCCTTCTTCTAACATAGCTAAAAAAAGATGTTTTTCGGTTACTTTACCATCTTGATTATCTAAAGCATCATTAGTTGCCAAATCAATAATTCTTTTTAATAAAGGGGTATATAAAACAAAATCAGTATCTTTATTGGAAGTTCCTACCACTTTAATTAGTTCATCATAAAACGATTGATAAGTTAAGCCATATAATTTTAATTTATTCGAAACTTCATTTTCCGTACTTAGTATAGCTAGTAATAAATGTTCGGTTCCTACATAAGGATGTTTTAATTTTTTACGATAATTTTCAGCTTTTTTAAATATTGTAGTAATACGAATTCCATAATTTTCAAACATTATATCCTCCTCGTACATCCTATGAAAATTATGTGTTATTTCTAAGCAAAATATGCATAAATAAGTGCTTAAATTCATTATTTGATCACAAAAAAAATTACCCCAAAAGGTAATTTTATGATTGGATTATAAGTAAGCCATGGCTGAGAAAAGTATTAATAATGCCACTAGCATAATTACGACAAATTTCCAAATATACTTTAACCATTTTTGATATGGAATATCTAAATAAGATAACCCAAATATAGCAAATATACTGGTTGGAGCTATAAATTGAGTAAGACCATTAATAGTAGCAAAATTTAAGAATCCCACATTCATTGCATCACCAAAATGACTAGCCATGAAATCACCAAGAATAAATCCCGTATAGCCAAAATCAATATGGAATATAGATGTAATAAATGATGCTAATGTCGATAAGAATGGATTAAATCCATCGGCAACTGACATAATCCAATTAGAAATTGTAACAGTAAATGGTGCTTGATAAATAATCATGAATATAGAATATATTAAAAATATTAAAACGAATGTTTTAGCAATTTTCTTAATACCATAAATAGCACCTTCAATACAATCATCTAAATTTAACTTATAGATAAGAGCAGCTATAATTAATATAAAACCTAAAACAATTAAAATTGTATATAAATACCACTTACCAAATGCTAAAGCATTATTACCTAAGATATAACTAACAATTGGATATTGACCAATAGCAAGCCCTGTTAACCAGGTATGAAAATCATCAAAAATAGTTATATTAAAATTAGTTTCCCAATCTACATAACCTAATATGGTAAATGCCAATAATACAATGAACATTAATCCCATTGGCCAAACTTTTACTTTTTTATCAGTAGTATTTTCTACGGCAAATAAATCTTTAACTTTATTTTCATCGCTTACTTTTTTACCTACTTTATTCATATGTCTTAAAGTAAAGAAATTATAAACTATAAAAGCAAAAGCTAATATCCCAAAACGAATTCCAATTTCTGTTGTAATATCTACATTAATACCAGCATTACCTAAATATTTAATAAAATAGATTAAACTTTCAGTACCATATGTTGCTCCTAAAATACCTACTAGCATGGAACCAAAGGTCATTAAAAATGAAGTTAGTTTATCCAAATTCATCTTAGAAGCTATAGTTATTAATAAAGGAATAAACATAACAACAACATATGATTGATCTAGGAATGAAGTCATTAAAGTAATTAACAAAGATGATCCTAAAACAAATAATTTTTCTTTTCCCTTAAATATTTGAGCAATTTTACTAGTTAATGCTTTATATCCACTCGTCTTAGATAGAATTCCATAAAATATTCCTATACAAATAATGAAAAACAATTGTTGTAAAAAGGTACTACCAGTAGAAATAATTGAAACCCAAACATCACTTAATCCTTGTCTACCTAAACCTGAACTAATTAATTTTCCCCCAGAAAAATAACCATGTGGTATAATCCAAGTACATAATATGGTAATAGCAATTACTATTAAAATTATTTTTAATAATCCATATTTTTCAAACAATTTCTTTGTCTTTTTCATTTACTTACCTCCCAATTAGAATTATAGCATAAAAATCCATAAAAAAAAGACAATTCTGCCTTTTTTATTAAAAGTTATGGCCAAAATTTAATCTTTTGGTTTCATTAGTGGAAATAAAATACAATCTTTGATATTTTCTGAATTCGTAATTAGTTGCATCAAACGATCAATACCGATACCCCATCCAGAAATTGGAGGCATTCCATATTCCATGGCTTCAATATAATCGTAATCCATTGGCATGGCTTCTTCATCACCATTGGCTTTTAATTCAGCTTGATGTAAAAGTCTTTTTTCTTGTTCTTGCGGATCTACTAATTCCGAATAAGCATTAATTATTTCCGCCCCATTAATAACTAATTGAAAACGATCGGTTAATTTAGGATTTTCATCATTCGCCCGAGCGAGTGGCGACAAACTAATCGGATGTTTAATTAAATAAAGTGGTCCAACTACATAAGGACGAGCTACTTTTTTATAAAGTTGATCAACTAAATTTCCATACCCTAAATTTTCTAAAGGAACTTCACTTTCTATTTCAATCTTATCTTCTTTTATTTTAGCTAATAAAGTTTCTTTCGTATCATACTTATCAATATCTATATCAGAATATTTTAATATTAAATCTCTAAAAGTAGAAACTTCCCATTCCCCACTTAAATCAACTTTTTTATCACCAACTTGAATTTCTAACGTTCCAAATAAATTCATAATAACAGTTTGTAACATTTCCCTTAATAATTTCATATTATCTTCATAATTTAAGTAGGCTCCATAACCTTCTATCATCGTAAAATCTTGTAGGTGAGTCGCATCAATTCCTTCATTTCGAAAACATCTACCAATTTCAAAAACTTTTGTAAATCCCCCTACAATAGCTCTTTTTAAATAAGTTTCAGGAGCTATTCGTAAATATAAATCAATATCTAAAGCATTATGATGAGTTATAAAAGGTTTAGCAGTTGCTCCACTCGCTTTATTATTTAAAATAGGAGTTTCTATTTCGATATATCCTAGGTTATTTAAATACTTTCTTATTTCCCATATCAAACGACTTCTCAGTAAAAATTTTTCTTTTGATTCATCATTGGTAATTAAATCAACATAACGATTACGATAAATAGTTTCTATATCTTCTAATCCATGAAATTTTTCTGGAAGTGGTTTTAAAGCTTTTCCTAAGAATTCAAAAGAAGCAGCTCGTATAGTTTTTTCTCCCGTATGAGTAGTAAATATCTCTCCTTCGACACCAATAAAATCACCTAAATCAAAGTTTTCTTTAAATTCTTGATATTTTTCTTCACCAACCATATCAATTTTTATAGAAATTTGAATTTTGCCACCAATATCACCAATAGTTAAAAAAGCCATTTTACCCATTTTACGCATAAGAATTATTCGTCCCGCAACTCGTACTCCACTTACACCATCTTCTAAATTAGCAGCATCTTTTATTTCATAATTTGTTTCAAATCGATCAGGATATGGATGTTTTATATTTTTTAATTTCTCTCTTCTTACTATTTCTTGATCAGAAAAAACTCTTTCCATTTTGTCACTTCCTTTTAATTATGTTTAGTATACAAAAATGCTAAAAAAAAAGCAATTTTTATTTGCTATAGTGAAG
>CAZQAO010000039.1:0-8539 GCA_964591225.1 uncultured Muribaculaceae bacterium
TCTAATCCGTTAGCAAATACGGACATTTAAGCACTGATGTTAAAAAGAATTGTAGAATTAACTGATAAATATTATTAATAAAATAAATGTCGGAGTAATTTTTGGAGTAAAAAATAAAAAGCCTTGTAAATACAGGCTTTAATAAACGTATATGGTGACCCGCTTGGGATTCGAACCCAAGACCCTTTGATTAAAAGTCAAATGCTCTACCTACTGAGCTAGCGGATCATAAGAAATGGCTGCCTCGGGTGGGCTCGAACCACCGGAATGTCAGAGTCAAAGTCTGATGCCTTACCACTTGGCTACGAGGCAATATTTTAAGAAGTGGTGGAGGGACATGGATTTGAACCATGGAACCCGAAGGAACAGATTTACAGTCTGCCGCGTTTGACCACTTCGCTATCCCTCCAAAAATAAATGGTGCCGACAGAGGGAATCGAACCCCCAACCTACTGATTACAAGTCAGTTGCGCTACCAATTACGCTATGTCGGCAAAAAAAATAAAATGGTGGGCGCTATAGGACTCGAACCTATGACCCCCTGCTTGTAGGGCAGGTGCTCTAACCAACTGAGCTAAGCGCCCAAGTACTTGACATAATTAAATATAGCAAAATAGCCAACTTCTGTCAAGCCAGATTACATAATTTTCTTAATTTTTTATGAAATAAACTTCGTACCAAATTAAGAACATATAAATATTATATATTTTTCGACCATTGTTCCTAATATTATTATAGTGATCATCTAAAAGATTGTTAATAAATTCTTTATCAAAAAATTGATCGACGTAGTCTTTATTAAACATTTCTTTGATGCGATTGTAATATTTTTCTTCCCGAGCCCACCGCGAAAAAGGGACTGGAAAACCTAGTTTGCGCCGTTTAGACCACTCTTCTGGCAATTTTTCCCTAGCAATTTCTCGAAATAAATATTTAGTTTGCTTATCTTTAACTAAATATTGGCGGGGAATCGTCCGCGCATAAGAAAATAAATAACTATCTAACAAAGGAACACGCAATTCTAAAGAATTAGCCATCGTCATCTTATCAGCTTTTAATAATATATCTTGGGGAAGCCAAAAATGCATATCTATATACATTTTTTTGGTAACATCATCGCAATCCTTAACTTTATCATAATAGGGTTTAATAATATCACCAATCGTTTCATCACTACGTAATTCTTTAGCTAAAATCTCGTTAGCTTCTTCTTCTGACATATATGAGCCATGACCAATATATCTTTCATAAAAAGGTTTACCATACAATTTTAAAGTATTTTGACCTGGAAAATGTGGCAAAGGTTTTACTAGTTTAGCTATAGCTTTACGAAATGCTAAGGGAAGGTGAGCATACATTTTTAAAATAGGTGGTTCTTGATATTCGTTGTATCCCGCAAACATTTCATCACTACCTTCTCCAGATAAAACTACTTTTACTTGGTCAGAAGCTAGAGAAGCTAGAAAATACAAAGGAACAGTGGACAAATTAGCATGAGGTTCATCGGTATAATACATAATGGTAGGTAAAATATCAAAAAATTCATCGCTAGTAATATATTTTTGACTATTTTGAATACCTAATAAATTAGATAAATCTTTGGCAAACATGGTTTCATCAAATCCTGGCAAGTCAAAACCAACAGAAAAAGTTTTATCCGGTTTCGCTACACTTACTACGTAAGAGGAATCAACTCCTCCCGATAAGTAAGCCCCTACTTCGACATCACTAGTCATTTGATGATAAGCAATAGAATTTTCTAAAACCCTTTTTAATTCTTCTTTCATAACGTCGTAAGGTTTATCACTATCTTCATAATTAACTTCAAAATAAGGTTTTATCGTCATTTTACCATTTTTATATTTAAAATAAGTTCCTGGTTTTAATTTATAGACATTTTTAAAGAAAGTTTCCTCATGAACTGAGTATTGAAAAATTAAATACATTTTTAAAGCCGCCGTATTTACTTGTTTTTCAAAATCAGGATGTTCTAAAAAAGATTTAATCTCGGAACCAAACATAAAGACATCTTTCTTGTGATAGTAATAAAAGGGTTTAATCCCAAAATGATCTCGAGCCCCTACTAATTCCTTAGTCGTTTTATCATAGATAACAAATGCAAACATTCCTCTTAGTTTAGGGAAAAGTTTTTCTTTATAAGCACTATAACCATGTAAAATAACTTCCGTATCAGTTTTAGTTTTAAATTTATAGCCTTTTTTTTCTAAATCTTTTTTTAATTCTTGATAATTATAGATTTCGCCATTAAAAATAATCATTTTAGTTTTATCTTCGTTATAGATAGGTTGACTACCCTTTTTCGATAAATCAATAATCGCTAACCGCCGATGCCCTAAAGCAATATAATCATCTGTATAGTAACCTTCATCATCTGGACCGCGATGTTTAATTCGATCCGCCATCTTTTTGATAATTTCTTTTTTGGCTTTTTTCTTTCTTGAATCGATGAAACCAACAATTCCACACATAAAATCACCTATTTCCAATAACTATTTTTATATTCTTTATAATAATGAAACCATCTTTTTCTTAGCTGTAAAAATCTTAAGAAATTCTTATCACTAGGAGCATCCATGGGTTTTACAACATTTTTCCACATCGCTAAAGCTTTAGTTTTAAATTCTTGATTATTAATATATTTTTTAATAATTCCTTTAGGAACAAAGGATAATAATACTTGATTATCTAAAAACTGATATTTTTCTTGTTTATCATATAAACAATCATTAACTAGTTGTTGAACTAAATTCTTACCTAAAGAAGTAGCATAGTAACTACATCGTCCTTGACGAGCATTTATTTCTAAGACTTTAAAAGTATTATCGCGTTCGTCATATTTCATATCTACTTCTGCAAAACCAGAGTAACCAATCCGTTCTAGAAATTTTTTGATAGCTTTAGTTTGGTTTAAAACATTACCTTGAAAAGTATTAAAACCATTGATTAAAACTGCCGCATTACCGACCATCGATTTGGTTCTTTCTTGAAGACCTATTTGGGCAAAAGTCATAAATTCTACTTTACCTTTGGTATTTACATAAACGACCGCATCAAAAAGATGAGAATCATCTCCGGGAATAAATTCTTGCAGAATTAATTTATCTTGGTAACCCCCCTCTTTAATAGTTAGAATAGTATTATTAAGTTCTTCTTCGCTATTAATTTTATAAATCTTATTTTTATTAGCAAAACGTAAATGATTATATTGAACGACATTAGCTGGTTTTACAATCAAAGGATAAGTAAGATTTAAATTAGTTAATTTATCTTTTTGACAATCAAAGTATAGCGTTTGCGGAAATACAAGTTCTTGATTAGCATAGGTTTTATAAAACTTTTCTTTATTTGTTAAACTTTCAATAATACTGGCTTTAGGATAGTTATAAATATAATTAGCAGGTATTTTATTTTTATTTTTGGCAATAAATTCGGCATAAGTTTCATTGGTACTAATTAGTAAGATTTTCTTATCAGGATGCTTAAAAGAAAACTCCTCTAAAACTTTGACAAATACTTCTTCGTTCCAAATATTTGGTTCGTAAGTAATCGTTAAAATATTAGAAAAACGTGTAAAGGCAAGAGGTTCTTTCCCAATCAAATAGGCTTTTTTATGGTAAGCTTCAAAACAACATCGAGCCATGTAATAGGCATTTTGATCAGATCCTAAAATTAAAACCTCAAAATCCATTTTCTCTCCTCCTAATATTTTATTTCTATTTCTTTATCTTTTAGTTTATGAATGCGGGGTACCCGATTACTAATTTGATTAAATAAGTGATAAGCATTTACCCCTAATTTTTGAGTTACTTCTTTAATACTTATAGTATCTCCCAAAATTTCTACTTTATCTTTTAATTTGACTGATTTATCTACTAATACCATAATCATATCCATACTATCGCTAATTATTGGATAACGTTTCTTATTAATAACTACGTAGCCAAAATCTTTAGTTACCCCATCAGCATATCCAACTGGCAAAGTAGCTACAAAACCATCTTCCTTTACTTGGTAACTAGCGTTATAACCAACAAATTCGCCCTTTTTAACACTACGTAAAGACATTACCGTCGTATAAAGACGAAAGGCTGTTTTTAAGTCTAAATCATTTTCTAAAATAGTAGGACTAATATTATTACGTTTAATTAGCGCTTGGCGTTTTAATTCCCGTAATTTAGCCTTTAAACCAGCACCTTTAGGACGACTACCACTAAAACCAAATAAAGCAATGCCTAAACGAACGCCATTTACAAAAGCTAATTTTTCATGGGTTACAAATGTTAAACTGCGATCGACATGGACAATAGGAATCGTTTTTAAATCAATATTTTTAGTAATAGCTAAAAAATTTTGTATTTGTTCATCATAATATTTATCACTAATACCAGATGTTGCTAAATGTGTATATATTCCTTCTAAAAATAACTTTTTATTTTCTTTAATTAAAGCGATGGCTTCATCAAATTCCTCGGTAGTTTTTATTCCTAAACGATTCATACCCGAATCTACTTTTAAATGAATATTTATTTTATATGGTAAATTAAGGTTAGTTAGTTCTTTTAAATAAGCTAAACTATCAATGGAAATCGTTACATTATGATTAATAACATCATCGATAAATTCTAAATCAATTGGTTCTAATACTAAAATAGGAATGGTATTATTATAATGGCGAATTTCTATGGCTTCTTCTAAACTCGAAACTGCTAAGTAATTAATACCTCCCTTAATTAAACTATTAACTACTCTAATACCATGATGATAAGCATTATTTTTAACTACTCCAAAGTAAGTTTTATAATCAGGATATTTCTTAATAATTTCTGCGGCATTTAATCTTAATTGGTCTTCATCAATTTCGACATAAGTTTTTCTATACATAACACCATCTCTTTTTAATTATACCGAAAAAGATGAGAAAAGGGAAATACAAATTATCTTTTTAGAGTTAGTTTTAAGGCTTCATTTTGGCTAGCTAAATTACGGCATTGTTCTTCTCTATTTTTACTACCAGAAATCATAGTTCGACCAACATTTTTATTAGTTTTTAAATATTGAATTCGTTCTAAATCATATAAAAATATATTATGTAATATTTGTAATAAGACAATTAAATTTTCATCGTTTTCTTCTTTAATAAATTCTTCGTAGACAAACTTAAATTCTGTTAATTCATATTTAAGCATATTAATATTTTCTTTATTTAAAGTGAGATAGACAGGATTATTTAATAAGTAATAATACCACCGACATATTTGATTTAAAAATACTTGTTTACTAGTTTCTTTTTTCATTGTCTTTAATAATTTAATTGTTTCTTGTCTTACAAATTCCGTTTTATACGCTTCTTGTTCATCGATAATATTAATAGCATCATTAATAAATTTATTATAATCTTCATTCATTTTACTACCACCTAATTTTTTTAAAATCAGTAAATATTAGTATACTATATGTTTAATTCTAAGTAAATCACTCTTTTATTACCATTATTTAAAGCATATTTAAAGATTTTAGCTTTTTGACAATAATAAATTAGGGCCATACAATAACCTTTATGAAAAATGATTTTTTTAAAGATATTAATGGTTATCCCTTAGATCATGAACAACAAGAAGCGGCGATGAGTCCCTATAAATTTAACCTGATTTTAGCAGGTGCTGGTAGTGGCAAAACCCTAACTATGATTGGCAAAATAAAATATTTATTAGAAGTTAAAAAAATTCCTCCCGAAGAAATTATTTGTATCTCTTTTACTAACGAAGCCGTAAATAGTTTAAAACAAAAAATTAACAATGATAAAATTAAAGTATTTACTTTTCATAAATTAGCTATTTATTTATTAGAACAAGAAGATATATATTATGAAATAGTTACTGAAGATTACTTATCCCAAATTATTGATCAATTCTTTCAAGAACCATCATGGCCAGACTATTTAAAAAAGCAAATTCAAAAATTTTATAAAATAAGAGATACTAAAAAAATTATGACTAGTCCTAATTATCAAAAAAATAAAAAAATTATTTTAAGTTTTATTAACTTATATTCTGCTCATAATTTAACTAAAGAGGATTTAAAACCATTATTAAGAAATAAAAAGAATGATTTTCTATTTATTATTTATGGAATTTTAGTTTACTATGAACAAAAAAAGGCGGAGAACCACTACTTTGACTTTGATGATTTAATTAAAAAAGCTTGTTTACTTTATCAAAATAAAACCCTACCTTTTAAAGAGATTATTATTGATGAATTTCAAGATACTTCCCTTCTCCGGTTAGAATTAATTCAAACTATTGAAAATTGCTCTCATGCTAATTTAACTGTAGTAGGAGATGACTTTCAATCCATCTATAAATTTTCAGGATGTGATTTAGATATATTTTTAAACTTTCAAAAACTATTTCCTGGGGCTGTTTGTTATAGAATCCAAACTACTTATCGCAATAGTAATGAACTAATTAAAATAGCTGGAGATTTTGTCATGAAAAATAAAGCCCAAATGCCCAAAGAATTAAAATCGAACCTATCATTAAAGCATCCTATTAAAATTATACGCTATTTTAATCGTTATAAAGCCCTTATAAAGGCCATTAAAGACATTCCTGAGGGCAATATCTTAATATTAGGTAGAAATAACTTCGATTTATATAAATTTATCCCTAAAGAGAAAATAACTTGGTTACAAAATGGTTACTTTACTATCTCCTCTAGCAATCGTTCACTCCGTTACTTAACAATTCATAAATCCAAAGGATTAGAAAGTGATCAAGTAATTATTATTAACTTAGAAAATGATGTTTTCGGCTTTCCTAGTCAACAAAAGAACCATTACCTACTAAATAATATTACCAAAGCAGAAACATTCCTATATGAAGAAGAAAGACGTCTTTTTTACGTAGCTTTAACTAGAACTAAAAACTATTGTTATTTATTAGTACCCTATTTTAAACCATCCGTATTTGCTTTAGAAATCCAAAAAATGCTTTAAAAAAAGACGCTTATGCTTCTTCAATCTTAATAAAGTTAGTATGAGACTTTTCTGGGGCTCCCCCAACAATTGCTACCAAATCTTTAGCTTTAATTTCAATTATTTCTTTAGCAGCAGCAAATCCTAAAGAAGCAATCTTATCAACATCATTACTTTGCGGAACTACTTTCGAATAAACTCCCCACTTAAGAGCTAAACTTCTAGCTACCTTTTCATCTGTTACAGCAGCAATAATATAAGTATTAGGACGTAAACAAGAAATATCCCAAGCTGTTTTGCCAGTGAGTGATGAAGCTACAATCGCTTTTAAATTTAAATCTTTAGAAGCTTCAACAGCTAGTTTAGCAATGGTATTATGAATCTCTGTACCTTTAAGACTATAATCATCTAAATTATATTTAGTAATCTTTTCAATTCGTTCACAAATCATGGTCATATTTTGAATCGTTTCAACGGGATAGTTACCCATGGTCGTTTCTTCACTTGTCATAATGGCATCGCAACCTGCTAAAACCGCATTAGATACATCCGTAACTTCAGCATTAGTAGGACGGATACTATCACGCATACTATACATCATTTGTGTAGCCATAATAACTCCCTTACCTTTTTTATGACAAGCATCAATTATCATTTGTTGATATATCGGTAAATTTTCTACTCCCGTTTCAATACCTAAATCACCTCGGGCCACCATAATATAATCCGATGCATCAACAATTTCCTCTAAATTATCCATAGCATATTGCGTTTCTACTTTGGAAATAATTGGCATATTAGGTTTACCATACTTTTTACATAACTCTCTTACTTCTTTAATATTATCAGCACTATTAACAAAAGAAATAGCTAAATAATCCCCATCATGATCACAAGCATATTTAATATCCTCTTTATCTTTATCACTAACATAGGGAACATTTAAATTAATTCCCGGAATACAAACTCCTCGTCTACTTTTAATTGTTCCCCCATTCATAATCCGACAAGTAGCACCTTGACCATCTTTATCGACAGATTCCACCACTAATTTATAAAAGCCATCATCTACTAATATCGTCATATCTTTTTTTAAATCTTTAATAATACCTTTATAATTAAAACAAATTTGTTCTTTCGTTCCCTCTATATCTTCTTCAACTAAACGAATAGTTTTGCCTGCTACTAATTCAATATAATCATCTTTAAAATTACCAGTTCTTAAATCTGGTCCCTTAGTATCAAATAAAATAGCAATATTAGCCCCTAACTCTTTCCGAGCTCTTAAAACTAAATCTTCATCAATTTTTCTTTCTTCCATGGTAGCATGAGAAAAATTAATACGAGCAACATTCATACCCGCATCTACTAAACCTTTAAAATTTTCCCATATTTGCGTTGATGGACCAATACTACAAATAATCTTAGTCTTTTTCATATTATCCAACTCCCTCTAATACTAAAAAATCAACTTTTCAAGTATATCATATAAATTTATAATTGTTCAACCATTATAGTTCTTTTTATATCAAAAAAACCGAGATT
>CAZQAO010000040.1:0-8275 GCA_964591225.1 uncultured Muribaculaceae bacterium
ATGGAGCGGATGATGGGAATCGAACCCACGTTATCAGCTTGGAAGGCTGAAGCTCTACCATTAAACTACATCCGCATGACAATTCAAATTTTAGCATAAAATTTTATGAATTTCAATACTTTTTATTTAGTAAACAATTAGCTATTTAGTTACTTTAAAGATGAAAATTTAGTATAGAACAATGATCTATTTTTTGTTATAATATAGGCGTTGCTGGAATAGCTCAGTTGGTAGAGCAACGCCCTCGTAACGCGTAGGTCGCAAGTTCGAATCTTGTTTCCAGCACCATACTGATAGTTACTTAAATTTTCTTAGTTTAAGTTTTCATATAATAAAGTTGTATAAACTTTTATTTTTTCATAAAATGGATATGGTGATACTATGAAGAAAATCATTATTATCCTATTAAGTATTAGTTGCATATCTATTTTTTTATTTATGAATAAGCCTAATAATAAACCTAATGTTAGTAAACAACCCAGTGAATTAATAGCAACTATTATTGCTAAAGATGATGAACAAATAACCCTGATGGATAAAGATGGGATTATTTATACTTTTAAAACTAATATAATAGATGCTCCTTTAGGTAGTTCTATTGATGTAAAATATCAAGGTAATCTTAATAAAAATACAGAATTACAAACTAGTCAAGTAATTTCTTATACCAATGTTAATGATTTAGATAAAACATGGCAAGAAACTGATTTATTTGCTGAATATTATGAAAAAGCAAATAATCTTCTTCAAAAGATGACTATAGATGAAAAAATAGGGCAACTTTTTTTAGTGCGATATAATGAAGAACAATCACCATCTATTTTGAATAATTATATGCCAGCTGGTTTTGTCTTTTTTGCCCAAGATTTTGCTAATAAAACTATAGATCAAGTAAAGCAAATGATTGATGCAGCTCAAAGTCATGCAAAAATTCCCCTTTTAACTGCTGTCGATGAAGAAGGAGGCAAAGTAGTTAGAATTAGTAGCAATAAAGAATTAGTACCAACACCATTTCAATCTTCCAGTGAACTTTATAATACGGGAGGATGGGATTTAATCCGCCAAGATACTATATATAAAAGTTCAATTTTAAAAAATTTAGGTTTAAATGTAAATTTAGCTCCGGTAGTAGATGTAGTTACTAATCCTGAAGCTTATATGTATGAACGCTCTTTTAAACAAGATGTAAGTAATACCACTAAGTATGCTAAATTGGTCATCGAAGCTAGTAAAAATACGGGAGTATCTTATACTTTAAAACATTTTCCCGGGTATGGGAATAATAGTGATACCCATGTTGGTCAGTCTTTAGATACGAGAACTTTAAATGATTTAGAAAAAAATGATTTTCTTCCCTTTACCGCTGGAATCCAAAGTGGAGCTGAGGCAGTTTTAGTTAGCCATAATGTTGTTAAAAGTATTGATGCTAATAATCTTGCTTCTTTATCCAGAAGTATTCATAATATACTTAGAAATCAATTACATTTTACTGGTGTTATTATTACGGATGACTTAAGTATGGCGGCCACTTCAGAAATTACTAATAAAAATGTTTTAGCTTTACTAGCTGGCAATGACTTAATGATTACTACTGATTATGAAGAAAGTATTAATGCTATTAAACAAGCTTTACAAGAACAAAAAATTAGTGAAGTATCTATTAATCGGGCGGCTTTGCAAGTACTAGCTTGGAA
Source organism: uncultured Muribaculaceae bacterium (assembly GCA_964591225.1). GTDB lineage: Bacteria > Bacillota_I > Bacilli_A > RF39 > UBA660 > MGBC108787. The sequence continues at coordinate 1,695 of CAZQAO010000040.1, forward strand.
ATATTACAAAGGTATTTTAACAACGTAAAAAAGAGACTTAATATCTCTTTTCAAAACACAATCCCCAATAAATCGAATAGTTATTTAATATAAAGTTGCCTAAAAAAGTAGCAAAATAAAAATAAATACATAATTTATAAATATAAAAGTAAAAATTTCCAGATATTAAAAATAGGAATGGTACATGATAATGAATCTCGAAAATAAAAAATTTATTTAAGAATTTTTTTAAGAGGAATAATTGCCTTGGAGGTGTTTTTATAAATAATGTGGGTGAATAAAAAGTATTTTATATGTATTTTATAATGCTGGTGTTTTTAAATTGTCTTTAAGTTAAACTTATGTATTTTTAAAGTTCTTTTTTAGGTTATAACTACTCTTAATTTATTATATGTGAATCTTACTAAAAGGTGATTAATTATAAATACTTTTGGTGAGATTTTTAACTGCTGTTAAAATATAAGAAATTTTATACCAAGTTTGTAAGTTAACTATTCCGGTTTGGGGTAGGGAAAATACTTTTTGAAATGTAGTAACAGCATTTTTAGTATTGGCATCATAATAACCAGTAGGATTAGAAATTAAAGGAATACCTGGATAACTACCATGAATATAATTTAAAGCATTTTGTAAAAAATAAACATCAATACTACAATCGCCTTCTTTTAAAGGCGAAGAAAAAGAATAGGGGTAATCAGTGGTAATCTTAGCAGAGTAAATATTAATATCATTACCATAATAATAGCGAAGAATTTGTAAAGAATTATAACCTTGATCTCCTAAATCTTTAGAACCCCATTGACTTAAATAACCTGCTTCCGTAGTTTCGTTTTTATAGTGAGCAAGTAAAGGTTCCATGCGGTAGCCTTTTTTTATATATTGGTTAAGAGTAACATCTACCACATTAGCAATAGAATCAAAAATAGTAGCATTCGGAGTATATTTTTGATCATAAGTAGTAGTAGAAGTAATAGTAAAATCATAACCTCGAGATTTATACCATTCTGTATAAATACGATTTAAAGTAAAAGAAATAATAGCTATAACATTAGCTTTAATCGTTTCGTAAGGCCAAGTAGCATAAATTTCATTACTAGCTACGTTTTTAATATAATCACTAAAAGAAACTGTGTAGTTGGCAGCATTACTATTACTAGGTATTCCATCATGGACAATAATAGTATCAGGAATAATAACTTCTTTTAAAATAGCTGGACTAATAAGGGTTTCAGGTTCGGGGGCTTCTTCAATGATAGCAGGATAATCACCCCATAAGGTATTGGGAGGAAGATTTTCGATAGTTTCCGTTTCCTCATTATCTAAAGAATTTAAATAAACATTTTGAATTGAAGTAATGCCATCATAAATAGGAATACCATTTATTCTAGTTGGTGTAAGACCTAAAGCCGTAACTCGAATATCCACGGTTTCATAAGGCCTAGTATTAAATTGTTCTTCTTCACTATATTCTTTATCTACTGTTTCGATGGTAACTAAATTAGTTTCCCCATTTTCATTAGTTCTTTCTGTAGCAATTTCTTCTTGATTTTGATAAATATTAATAACTGCATCTAAAACAGGATTAGCAATATTATCACTATATACATTTATTTTTAAATATCCATTCGCCATACTTTTCACCTAATCTATTATATGAATAGCTAGGTATTTGGTTGAATAAAATAAATTAGAGGTGATTGCTTTGAAGTATGAAGCCTTACAACTAGGTAGTACGGGAGAAAACGTTAAAATTCTCCAAGAAAAATTAAAAATATTAGGTTTTTATAAGGGGATAATTACGGGAAGTTTTGGTCTTTCAACTGAAATAGGAATGAGAGCTTTTCAAACATCCGCTGGTTTAGGAGAAACACGAGCGTTAAATGAAGAGACATGGCAAGCAATTTTAGAATATACTACTTCTAATATTGCACCAATTAGTAATAATCCCACATTAAAATATGGTTCTGTCGGAGCAGAAGTTAAAGATTTACAAACCAAATTAAAAGCTCTTTTATACTATACAGAAGAAATAACGGGAGAATTTGATTTAGAAACAGAAAATGCGGTTAAAAGATTTCAAGTAAATAATAAATTAACTGCTGATGGTATTGTTGGTGCTAAAACTTGGAGTGCTTTAAATACTTTATATGGCAATTTAGCAGATTGTACACTGGATCAAGATGAAAATAATGGTGATGGTGATGACATAATTACCTATGTAGTTAAAAGAGGGGATACTTTGTACGGAATAGCTAAGCAATATAATACTACAGTAGATGCTCTTAAAAGATTAAATCAACTAACGAGTAATACCATTCAAGTTGGTCAAAAATTAAAAATACCTAATCCATCAACAGAAACTGATTACATAAATTATACAGTTGTCAAAGGAGATACATTATATAGTATTGCTAAACGTTATGAAACTACAGTTGCTGCTATCAAACAACTAAATAATCTTAGTAGTGATGATTTAGCCATTAACCAAGTTTTAAAAATACCTTTGAAAGAACAAACTTATTTTAATTACGTAGTTAAATCGGGAGATACTTTGTATAAATTAGCGAAAACTTATAATACCACTGTCGATGTAATTCAAAAACTTAATGGCCTCGATAGTACTATTTTAACAATTGGTCAAGTCTTAAAAATACCAACTTAATGTAAAATTTAAAAAAATTAGCACTCAAGGGTTGTATTTGCTAAAAAATGTGGTATAATATAAATCGTAAAGGCAATAAAAGGTCATTTACGGGTATTAGAGTTGTATAAAGAAAGGAAGAATGTAATATGATGATGATACCAAGAAGAAATGGTGATTTAGATGTATGGAAAGATTTATTTGATGATCCATTTTTTACCGATAGGGAGACGAGAATAATGCGTACAGATATTAAGGAGGGTAAAGATAATTATAATATTTTAATTGATTTACCTGGATATGAAAAAGAAAATATCAAAATTGATATTGATAATGGCTACTTAAATATATCTGCTACAATGAATAATCAAAATGAAGAAAAAGAAGAAGGCAAATTTGTTCGCCGGGAAAGATATTTTGGAGAATGCTCTCGTAGTTTCTATGTCGGAGATGAAATTACCGAAGAAGATATTCATGCTACTTTTAAAAATGGTATATTAAATTTAAATATTCCTAAAAAAGAAGAAAATCAACAAATAAACACTAAAAAATACATTGAAATAGAGTAATTATGTAAGCAGAAATGCTTACATTTTTTTATGTAATAATTTAATTTAAGTTGTTTAATAGATTATAAAATTAAGGCTTTAATGCTGTAATCGGTACTACATATACTCCGTCTGGTCTTTGATAGGCGGCATTTGTTAAGCCACAAATAACACCAAGAACAGATGGTACTTTTCCATTTTCGCTTTCAATTTGCTTTTTTAAATTTAGTAAATCATTTGCAGCTTTTTCTATTTGATTGGCTCCTAGTTTAATTTCAAACGCACACCAATTTCCATTTTCTAATTCTATAACACTATCAATCTCTTTATCTTGATAATCTTGATAGTGATAACATTTAGCATTAAAGCTATCGGCATAAATTTTTAAATCTCTTTCTACCAAAGCTTCAAATAAAAATCCAAAGGTATTTAAATCATTTATAAGTTTATTTTCTTCTCTTATATTTAATAAAGAACAAGCAATAGAAGGATCTGCAAAATGTCTTTTTTCTGCTTGTTTAACTCTAACAGAAGAACGAATATTAGTAGAAAATGGTTCATCATTATCTAATAAGAATAATCTATCTAAAGCATCTAAATAAGTTGCTAATGTATCGATATCTATATCTTCATTATCTACTTCGCTTATATCTTTTTTTAATGTCATATTTGATACGGTTGTACTTTCATTTCTTGCTAATGATTTTAATAATAATTTAACTTTATGTTTATCTCTATTAACACCATCTAATCTATTTAAATCATCATCTATTATTATATTTATATATTCTTCTATTGCCTCGCTAGCATCTTTAGCAGAATAACCTAAATTGGCTGGCCAACCTCCTCTTATTATTAATCTTGCCAAATTTTTTAAATCTACTTCTCCAGTATTTTTTTCTTTAAATTTATTGTTACATAATTCTTCTAAAGATATATCTCCTGTACTATCTCCAGATTCAAATAAACTCATTGTTCTTAAATGTATTTTGCCATATCTTCCTGCCCCACTATGAGCTATTCCTTTTCTATTTGGTGTCGATGAACCAGTTAGTATGTATTGACCCTTTAATCCGGATTTATCAACATCAATTCTTATTTCATCCCACAAATTTGTTGCTTCTTGCCACTCATCAATTAGTCTTGGTTTTTCTCCTTCTAAAACAATACCTGGTGACATTTTTGCAAGTTCAACATTATTTGATTGTTCACCAGTAGTTTTATGCAAAAGAATTTCACTATTGGAATGATATCTTCCTGCCCATGTTTTTCCACAGTACTTTGGACCTTCAATGCTAATTGCCCCAAACAATTTTAAATAATGTTCAATCTTTTTATCAGCTATTCTCTTTTTATAATTTTCTATTTCCATAAACAATCACCTATTTATAAATATATTTTACTCCATTCCGTGATATTTGTCGATTCTAATCCGTGATATTTTTAATATTTATGCCGTGATATTTTTTATATAACTTAATTTTATTTTTTATTACTACCTATTTCGATTCTTTCAAAAAATAAACATTTACAAATTTGAAAAATACCTATAATTATAAAAATAATCGGAACAGAAAGCCAAAATTTCATTTCTTCTATAACTCCCAGGAAAGATAAACCTTCACCCATTTTAATAGCAATAATTCCGATACCTATAATTAAAAATACAACTCCTACATAAAGTCCTAATATATTTATTTTAATTTTATCAAATGCACCTTTGATATAGAAAAATATTAAGACAAATACGATACCACCTAATAGAAAGAAAGCTCCAAAATATATTAACATACTATTTTTACTTGTTCCTAGAAAAACTGCTTTACTAGGATTAATTGGATTATATTTTATTTTTCTTTCGCTATTAGCACTAGGAATATGATCATTTCCATAATCGGTTTTTATTTCATATTCTTTATCATCAACTTTATAAACGTAAATTAACCGATAAGTTATATTCTCTTCACTTGAATCATATATTTCATAATCTTTATAATGAGCTGTTGTAATGAGATAATTCTTGGTTAACTGATTAGTTTTATAAATATCTTTAATACCTATAAATAAACAAACAACTCCAATTAATAATACACTCACTACCAAAAGACTAGAAATCACAATGGGAAAATTAATTTTATTTTGTTTAGACTTTTTCTTAATTTTTAACAAATGCTTACGAATAATATAAATAATCCCTAACCAAAAAGGAATAGTAAACACTGAAAGAAAATATTGGTTATGCTTAACACCAAAATAACTCATTATTATTAAAAAAGATGTTAAAAAAAGAATAAAAAGAAATATATATAATTTATGAAGAATATTGGCTAGTTTGGGTTTATTACATAAATTACAAATATTTTTAGCAATATTACAAATAATTAGAATAATAAAAGCTAATATAAATAATTTAAAATATAATTGGTCATTTTTAATAAAAACAAATATTAATAACATAAGTACAAAAACTGCTTTAATAATATTGTTTATATAGACTGAATTTTTCATGCTAAAATAAATTTATTATTCAATCGTAAATTCAACTGCTACATTAAAGAATTCGTATTTTCCTTCTTCATATTCATAGTCAATTCCTTTTATAAGTCTATATTTTCCATTTGATAATTTACCATACCCATTTTCCCACTTAAGTTCAATCTCTTTGCTTTCTTTTGCCTTAAGACCAAATGAAGGTGATGTGAAGTCTACTTCAACATTTATTTTATGCCACACTCCATCTTTTTTGATTTCTATTTCATATGGATTTCCATATTGAAAATCTTTATCACTATTATTAGTTAATATCAATGTAGCTCCTGTATTTGTTAATGTACCCTCTTTAATAGTTAATGTAACATCATTATTGTTTGCTATTTCAATTGTTGATTCTTTACCAATATCAAATTCATTTTTTGTCTTGCCACAACCTGTAATTCCTAAAATCATAACCCCACATAATAAAATAGTTGATATTGCTTTTTTCATAATTACCTCTCTTTTTACAAATTACCATTTTTTCATTAAAAATATGATATCATTTATTGAATATCTTTACAATAAATTATGATTTTTCCTAATCTATAGATAATACTTTATAAAAAAACTAATCCATTTTTGAATTAGCTATTTATTAAAACTCGAAAAGTTCGAGCACACTTCATTTTGTATATTAGCATATTTTTAGTTTTTTTATATAATTTTGTTATTGATTCATAATGTTCTTCCTTTCAAATAAAGCATATACCATTTTAAGAAAACATTACCCATACCAGAAGTTTACTTGAAATTTGTAATTATATAATTATACTTAAACTATATGCTAATATTAATCCAACTAAAATAGTATAAATTGTATTTTTAGGTTTAACATACAAAGCAATTATTGTTCCTAA
>CAZQAO010000041.1:0-7819 GCA_964591225.1 uncultured Muribaculaceae bacterium
GTAATAAATAATGCTATAATATTTACAAATTTTATGTGTATACTAAAAAGTGAGGTGCTCTATGAAATATAAAAAGTATGAATTAGATACATATAATATATATACTATTAAAACCGATAAATTTAAAAACTGTCATATGGAAATTACATTTTATGATAATGCCAATAAAAAAGAATTAGGGTTACGTAATTTTTTAGTGGATATGTTATGTCATTCCTCTAAAGATTATCCTAAAAGAAAAGATATCGTTATTCGTTTAGAAGAACTTTATCAATCTTTTTTCTATGGAGTATCTAGTAAAGTAGGTAATATGGTATTATCGACATTCAGTTATGATTTTTTAAATCCAAAATATGTAAATGATAAAAAATATTTAAAAAATGTGTTAAAGTTTCCCTTTGAAATAATTGAGAATCCCAATGTTACAAATGATGCTTTTGATGAACGATCTTTCCAAATCATCAAAAAAAGAATTCTAGCTGATATTGAATCTATCAAAGAAAATCCTACTAATTATACTTTTCGTAGAGCTTTACAAAAAATTGAAAAAGATTCTATTACTTCCTCATCTGTTTTAGGAACTAAAGAAGAAATAGAAGATATAACACCAGAAAAATTATATGAATACTATCATACTTTTTTTAATAATAGTTTGTGTGATATTTATATTGTTGGTGATTTAGATATGGATGAAGTTGTTAAAATTATTGAAGCTAGTTTCCATAATCATTGTATTAAGAATCATCAAATTATTCCTTATGTGGACAATAAAAAAAGAAATAGAGTAACTGTTGTTCATGAAAATTCTAAATTTGGTCAAACAAACTTAATTATGGGTTTTCATTTGGGTAATTTAACTAAAGAAGAACAAGCAACCGTTTTAACTTATTTTGATGAAATATTATGTAATGGGGGCTTAAATGCTAAAATATATCGTTATTTAAGAGAAGAAAATCAATTATGTTATAGTGTTTCTTCGATAGTATCTAAATATGATCAATACTATTATGTTTATGTTGGACTTAATCAAAAAAATGTTGATTTAGCTATTAAATTAATTAAAAAAGCTTTTAAAGAAATGGCTCATGGTAATATCAAAGAAGAAGATTTTACTTGGGCTCAAAAACAAATTTTAAATTCTTTACAAGTGGTTTGTGATAATCAATCGAGTTTAATTAATAATTATACTTTCTATAATATTGTCGGTATGCCTTTGTATAAAGATTTAAAAGAAAAATTAAAAGAAGTAACTTTAAAAGATGTTGTTCATTTGGCTAAAAAAGTAAAATTAAATTTCATCTATGTTTTAAATGGAAAGGGGGAATAAAAAGTGGAAGAAATAGAATTAAAAGGAATCGATGAAAAAATATATTATGAAAAAGTAAATGATGAACTTCCTATTTATATTTGGCAAAATAAAAAGGTAAATGGAATATTTAGTTCGTTATGTGTCAGATATGGTTCTATAGATCAAGAATTTAAGTTAAATGGCGAAAATAAGTATCATCATGTCCCTAAGGGTATTGCACACTTTATTGAACATTTGAATTTCTATGAACCAGATGGGACTACAGCTACTGATTTTTATCAACAATATGGTAGTGAAGTAAATGCGTTTACTACATTTGATTATACTTGTTATTATGTTTATCATACGGGGAAAGTAAAAGAGAATTTAGGTCATTTATTAGATTTTGTGTTAACTCCATTTTTTAATAAGAAAATGATTCAAAAAGAAAAAAATATTATTATTGAAGAATTAAAGATGGATGAAGATTTACCCGAGAATCAACTTTATTTTACGCATTATGGCGATTTATTTCATAAATATAAATATAATGAAAGAATTACTGGTAGTGAAGATGATGTCAGAGATACTACTATCGATGATATTAATTTAGTCTATCGAAATTTTTATCATCCTGAGAATATGTTTTTAGTAGTTACCGGTAATGTTAATCCTTATGAAATAGAAGAAATTGTCGCTAAGAATTTAAAAGAGAAAAATTTCCCAGAATATGTTAAACCCAAATTAAAGAAAGTTAAAGAACCCGCAACAGTTGTTCATGAATATACAGAATTAACTGGGAATGTTGAAAATACTAAAGTTAAAATATCTATTAAAACTCCTAAAAATGTTTTTAAAAATGTCGAAGAAGTTAAATTACGCTTAATGGTTTCTCTACTACTAAATAATAATTTTGGACCAACTAGTGATTTAAAAGAAGAATTAATGGAAAAAGAATTAATTAATTACTTAAATGCTGGTTGTACCTTTATTGGAGATTACTTAATTATATCAGTTAATATCGAAACTAAATATCCTAAAGAAGCCATTAAAAGAATCGAAGAAGCTTTAGCTAATTTAGATATCGATGAAGAAAGTTTAAGACGAAAGATTAATTCTAATATTGCAACCTTAGTTTTAAATTATGACGATATTGTCGGTGTCAATCAATTAATTCAAGATGAAATTTTAACTTTTAAAGAAATTATTACTAATGTCAAAGAACAATTAGAAAGTATTACATTAGATAATATGAAAGATGTGTTAAAAAAGATTGATAGTCAAAATAAAGCTGTTACAGTATTATATCCAGAGAAATAATCTTAGGGATTGTTTCTTTTTTTATTTTATGTCACAATAACAAAAAAGGAGACTAAGCATGGAAAAGATGGAAATCGTAAGAATGGATCATTTTGGTAGAGGTATTGGTTATAAAGATCAAACTATTGTCTTTGTCGATAATGCTTTACCAAAAGAAATAGTCGAGGTAGAAATAGATGAAACACATAAAACTTTTTATCATGCTGTAGTTAAGAATTATATAAAAAGTAGTCCTCAGAGAATAAAACCCAGTTGTCCGTATTATCAAAAATGTGGTGGTTGTCAGTTACAACATATAAACTATGAAGATACTCTTAAATTTAAAAAAGCTAAAATTGAAAATATCTTTGCCAAAGAAAAAATAGTGCTACCTCCAGTAAATATTATCAAAAATGATCAACCATATTATTATCGTAATAAAATATCTTTGCAAATTAAAGATGGCCAAATTGGTTTTTATCAAGAAAAAACCCATCATTTAGTAGCGATAGAAAAGTGTATTTTAGCTAAAGAAAGTATTAATACTTTTTTAAAACATTATGAAAAGTTACAAATTAAAAATGGATTAATTACGATTCGTTCTAATAGCAATGATGAACTTTTAATTATTATTACTACTCAAGATGAAGTAAAGTTTGAGGTTTCAGATTTTAAAGATTGTAAAATAGTGGGAGTAATTGTTAATAAAAAAACTATTTATGGAACTAATTACTTTTTGGAACGAATTAATTCTCGTTTATTTAAAGTTAGTTATGATGCTTTCTTTCAAGTTAATTTAGCTATTACTTCTAAACTTTTTACTTTATTAGAAAATCATATTCAAGATGCTGGTAACGTGCTAGATTTATATGCTGGAGTTGGTTCTTTAGGTATTGTAGCTTCCCAACATGCCCAATCTGTCTATAGTGTTGAAGTAGTTTACAATGCTGTTTTAGATAATTTAGAAAATAAAAAATTAAATCATTGTGATAATATTTTGGTTTTTCTAGGAAAGACCGAAAAAGTAATTGATCACTTAAAAATGGATTTAAATACTTTAATTGTTGATCCACCTCGTAAAGGTTTAGATAAAGAAACTTTGGCATATTTAATAGCTAGTCAAGCTAAACAAATTATTTATATCTCTTGCGATCCCATGACTTTAGTAAGAGATATTAAGAAGTTAGCGAGTAACTATGAACTAAAAGAATACTATTTATTAGATATGTTTAGTTATACTTATCATGTAGAAAGTTTTTGTGTTTTAAAATTACGGTAAAATTTTAAGTACTTTAATCAAAAATATGATATAGTATTAGCCATGGAAATTATCGAAATAACTAATTTAAAAACAATATTAAGGGGAGCAAAAGTAATAGGTAGAGGGAAAACTGCTACTTGTTTTTTAAAAAATAAGGAAGTTATCAAAATATACCGAGATACTTCAAAAACTAGAGAATTATTTTTTAAACGTGATCTGTTTATAAATATTCCCAAGATGGCTTCTTTAGATAATTCCTCCCTTGTTTTACCTACTAAAATGCTCTTAAAATCTGGTAATGTCATTGGGTATGTAATGCCTTATATTCCTAATAAGAATATTGCTTATTTAGATGGTTTAATTTTAATTAAAGATTTATTAGCAGCTTTACCATATTTAGAAGATAATCTTTATTTATTAAGTGAAAAACATTGGTATTTAGGAGATGTTCATCGCAAAAATATTATTTATAACGATACTTATCAAATATTAGATTTAGATTTTGGTTATCAAGATGACGAAGAAGATAGTAATTGGTTATTTAGAATTAATCGCCGCAATGTTTTTATTCCTATTATAGGGGCTTTATTTGGAGAGAATTTATTTAATGATAAAAAGTCTGAAACTATTCGCTTTTATGATTATTATTTGAATGTTGCTTACCATAAACTTATCGAGGGAACTAGTTTAGAGCAAGAAGATTTTTATGATCAATTAGAAAGAAAGATTGGTAAATGTGATTTACAAGTCAGAGATTTAAAAAGAAAAAAGAAAAGTTTATATGAAAAAGAAAAATCCTTATGGTAAAAGAAATTCTTTGGTTTTTTAATAATTAGAGTATAATAATGATTATAATAAAAGAGGAAGTTCATGGAAAAGAAAGAATTATTAGCACCAGCTGGAGATTATGAGTCATTATTACAAGCTGTTCAAAATGGCGCTGATGCTGTTTATTTTGCAGGGAAAAAGTTTGGAGCAAGAACCTATGCTTCTAATTTTAATATGGAAGAAATTACAGAAGCTATTAAGTATTGCCATTTATATGGGGTTAAGGCATATGTTACGATTAATACGATTATTTATGAAGAAGAGATTACTCCTTGTCTAGACTTTATTCGTTTTTTACATCAAAATAATGTCGATGCTGTTATCCTACAAGATTTAGGACTGATTAAAATTGTGAGAGAAAAATTTCCTCATTTAGAGATTCACGCTTCAACCCAAATGCATAATCATAATTTAGAACAAATTAAAATGTATGAAAAAATGGGTATTAAAAGAGTTATTTTAGCACGAGAATTATCGTTAGCAGAAATAAAAAACTTTTCAACTAATTTAGAATTAGAAGTATTTGTCCATGGGGCCTTGTGTATTTGTTATTCTGGACAATGCCTATTTAGCAGTTTACTTATGAATCGTAGTGGTAATCGGGGATGTTGTGCTGGCATTTGTCGTCTTCCCTTTACTTTAATAGAAAATAACCAAAAAATAAATACGCAGGGCGCTTATTTACTAAGCCCGAAAGAATTATGTACTTTAGATAATTTAAAAGCGATTTTGAGCTCTAATATCTATTCATTAAAGATTGAAGGGCGGATGAAAAGTCCTTTTTATGTCGGTTTTATAACGCGTTTATATCGCCAAATGATTGATTCTTATTATGAATCTAAAAATATTACTATTTCTAAAGAAGATCAAAAATATTTACAAGTTTTATATAATCGGGAGTTTACTAAAGGATATTTATTTAATGAATCAAATGCCGATCTAATGAATATTAAGTATCCTAATCATCAAGGTATAGCTTTAGGAAAAGTCATAGAAATAACTCCGAAAAAGATTAAGATAAGTTTACAAGAAGATCTTCATCAAGGAGATGGCATCAGATTTATTAGCGAAAATAAAGGCATGATAGTTAATTATTTATATAATGATAAAGGTCTTTTAATTAATCATGCTAATAATCAAGAAATCGTATATGTAGACAATAAAATAGGTTTAAAAACTAAGGGTAAAGTTTTAAAAACCATTGACTCAGTATTAGAAAAAAATTTAAAACAACTACCTGATAAAAAAGTTGGTATTACTTGTGCTTGTATAATTAGATATGGTAAAAAATTATCTCTGGCTTTTGCTGATGGAGTTAATACCGTAGTTAAATATGGTAATATTATTGAAAAAGCTAAAACTACTCCGACCTCTAAAGAAATAATAAAACAAAAGATTGCTTCTTTAGGTAATACCCCATTTTATTTAAAACAAATCGAAATAGAATTAGATGATTCAGTCTTTGTAAATATGAGTGAAATTAAAAAACTCCGCCGTGAAGCGATAAATGAATTAATTTCATTAAGAGAAAATAGTATCCCACATCCTTTCTTAGAAAAAGAACTAATTAAAAAAGAAACTTTAGTTACAAAAGCTAAAAATATAGCTTTACATGTTTTAGTATGTAATGAAGAACAAATTAAAGTTTGTTTAGAAAATAAAGTAGCTTCTATTTATATTGAAAACGATGAGTTATATCAAAAATATCGTCATTATCCCAATGTTTATCATAAGTTAGAACGAGTTAAAAAAGAATTTCCGATGTATCCTAAAGAAAAATTACTTATTAGTGAAACTGGTTCATTATATAAATATAGTGGTCAAAATGATTTAGTAACTGATTACTCATTTAATGTCGCGAATAGCTATAGTGTTAATTTTTTAGAACGGATGCAAGTTAAACGCATTACTTTATCTATTGAAGCTAAATTAAAAGATATTCGCTCTCTTGCTACTAATATTAAAAATAAGAGTTGTTTAGAAGTTTATTTATATGGCAGACCTGAAGTAATGATTATGAAACATTGTCCTTTACGCATGCATATTAATAAAGATGAAGTCTGTCAGGTTTGTAGTAATCAAAATAAATATTATTTACAAGATAATTATAAGCGTATGTATCCCTTAATTAGTTCTTCTAAAGATCATCTTACCCATATCTATTACTATGAAAGTTTAAATCGTCTTCCTGATTTAGCAGAATATATAAAAATGGGAATTACTAATTTTAGATTAGAATTTTTTACTGAAAGTAGTGAAGAAATTAAGTCAATATTTAGTAAAATAAAAAATGTAAATATAGAGTAAATCATAGTAAAAACAAAGTATATTTATTCATACTTTGTTTTTTTCGTGGTATAGTAAAAATAGAATAATAGGGAGTGATTATTGTGAAGGCACCAAAGGTTTTAGAACATATTAAACCTGCTCATATTAATTGTAATAAAGGAGATATTGCACCTATTGTGGTTATGCCAGGAGATCCTTTGCGGGCAAAATATATTGCAGAAAACTTTTTAAGTGAAGCCAAACTTGTTAGTGATACGAGAAATATGTTTGTTTATACTGGTACCTATAAAGAAGTTCCTGTAACAGTTATGGGTTCAGGAATGGGCATGCCTAGTATGAGTATTTATGCTTTTGAATTATTTTATTTCTTCGGGGTAGAAAAAATTATTCGGGTAGGTACTTGTGGAGGTTTAATCCCAGAATTAAATGTTCCAGATTTGATTGTTGTCGATGCAGCCTATAATGAAGGAAATTTTGCTTATTCTTATAATGGTGATCCCACTCATATGGCTTATCCCGATAATAAATTAAAAACAACGATTATTGAAACCGCCAAAGAATTAGATTTACATACCTATGAAGGAACAGTCATGAGTACAGAACAATTTGGTTTTTATAGTGATAATGAACATGTTTTAGCAAGAGTACCTAAAAATATTAAAATTATTGGTGAAGAAATGGAAGCCTTTGCTTTATTTCATATTGCTGATTCTTTTGATAAACAAGCCGCTTGTATTTTAACCGTAGTAGATAGTAAATTTAGTAAAGAATTTATGTCCCAAGAAGATCGAGAAAAATCGTTAAATGAATCTATTACCCTAGCCTTAGAATCAATAATTAAATAAAAGTATCTT
>CAZQAO010000042.1:0-7743 GCA_964591225.1 uncultured Muribaculaceae bacterium
GTAAAAAATAAAATATTTGTAATTTGCATAATAAGAATCTATATGTTACTTTCTAAATTAGAAAGGACAGAGAAAATGAAAGATAAGAACTTATTGGTGTTGTTTACTAACACTTATTATCGTAAGTTTTTAGATATAATTATATTGGATTTTTTTGGTTTAGATAATTTAGTTCCTATCTTAGAAAGGGAAATTAGTGATAACGATGTAACGTTAGAAATTATATTGGGTATAGATAAACGATGTGTCGGTAAAATAATATTAAAAGATAAAGATCATTTGTGTAAATCATCGAAACAATTTTTTATTAATTTTAGTTTTGAAGAAGAGAGTCAAAATTATAAATTGGTTTATCCGTGTTTTTGGGAAATATATTGTCGTCATTGTTTGAAAAGTAAGCAATATCGGAAGAAAATAGAAATTTTAGGGGCGATATTAGCTAGTGAAAATAAAAGGGAAATGAATACTTTATTGCAAAAACTTCATTTGTTTAAAGAAAATGAAATTATCGAATTAACCAATCGGATTTTTAAAGACAAATAATTATTAATGTGTTAAAATAATTTTAGTGACTAAAATTTGAAAAAGGTGGTAATATGGCAAAAGTTATTTCATTGGTAAATCAAAAAGGAGGAGTTGGAAAAACCACAACTAGTATTAATTTGGCGGCTGCCTTAGGAGTGGAAGGCAAGAAGACTTTACTTATTGATTTGGATTCTCAAGGTAATGCTACAAGTGGACTTGGACTTAATACCAGCGACTTTGAATTGGATATTTATGATGTTATAACGGGTGCCTGTGATATTGAAAAAGCAGTTATTAAAACGAAGTTTACGAATTTATCAATTATACCATCAACAATTAATTTAGCAGGAATAGATGTCGAGTTTGTTAAAAAGATGTTGGAAGATACAAGTTTTCGTCAAAATGAACAATTGCGGGATAAACTAAATAAGATTCGTGATCAATATGATTATATTATTATTGATTGTCAACCATCTTTAGGAATATCGACGATGAATGCTTTAGTGGCTAGTGATTCTGTCATTATTCCCGTTCAATGTGAATATTATGCTTTGGAAGGAATTACGCAATTATTAAATTCTATTATCTTAGTCCAAAATAATATGAATCCTAATTTAAGGATTGAAGGGGTTTTATTAACTATGTTAGATGGTCGTACTAATATTGGCTTAGAAATAATTGAGGAAGTGCGTAAGTATTTTAAGAATAAAGTATTTAATACAATTATTCCGAGACTTGTTAGATTAGTTGAAGCTCCTAGTCATGGTAAACCCATCAATGCCTATGATCCCACTAGTCGAGCTACTCTTGCCTATGAAAATTTAGCAAAGGAAGTGATTAGTAGAGATGGCAACTAATAGAAAAGCTTTAGGTAAAGGTTTAGAACAATTATTTTCGAACGAGATAATTAATTTTGATGATTTTGAAAATGATATTGTTAGTAGTGCTAAACCTAGTGATATTTTAGAAATACCACTTTCCGAAATTCGGAGTAATCCTTATCAACCTCGAAAAACTTTTAACGAGGAGTCGTTACAAGAATTAGCTGATAGTATTAAAGAGTATGGTATTGTAGAACCTATTATTGTTAAGAAAAGTATTAAAGGGTATGAACTAATTGCTGGTGAACGGAGAACTAAAGCTGCTAAACTGGCTGGATTAGAAACTATTCCTGCTATTATCAAAGAATTTGATGATCAAGAAATGATGGAAGTAGCTTTAATTGAAAATATTCAAAGAGAGGATTTAAATCCTATCGACGAAGCGTTAGCTTATGACAAAATTATTAAGATGAGTCATATGACTCAAGAAGAGTTTGCTCGTAAGTTTGGTAAGAGTCGTAGTCATGTAACTAATATGTTAGGATTGTTAAATCTTCCTGATAAGACGAAACAATTAGTTTTAGAAAATAAAATTAGTATGGGTCATGCCCGGGCGTTAAGTAAACTAAATGATGATGAATATATTAGTAAGTTAGCTAATCGTGTTATCAATGAATCGTTAAGTGTTCGTGATTTAGAGCGTTTAATTAGTGAAGAAAATCTACCGAAGAAGAATGCTAATTTCCATAAAAATTCTAATCCTCCTATTCATAGTGTAATTTATGAAAAGATTATGCAAGAGAAAATTGGAACGAAAGTAAAAATTAAAAATCATAAAATTGAAATTCCTTTTGATAGTGATAAAGATTTAGAAAGAATCCTAGAGATATTAGGAATTGAAATTGCAGGTGAATAGATGTCTATTATTTATAATATATTTCGTTTTTTAGGAAAAAAAGAAGTTTATGGATTAGCTATTATTATCTTTACGGGTTTAGCTGTATATAAGTTAGGTAATAAGTTAATTGAAAAGATTATTAACCATGGTAAGAGTGCTTATGAGAGGAAGAAAAGAAAAACTATTGTTAAACTTTTATCTAATATAGCTAAAGTAATTGTTTATGCTTTTGTTATTTTCTTTATTTTAGATTTATATGGTGTGGATACCCGAGCTATTATTACTAGTTTAGGTGTAGCTAGTGCTTTAATTGGTTTGGCTTTGCAAGATACCTTAAAAGATATTATTAGTGGTATTGATATTATTTTAAATAATTATTTTGTCGTTGGGGATATTGTTACTTATCATGATTTTACGGGAGAAGTAACCGAAATGACTTTAAAAGCTACGAAAATTAAAAAGGTAACAGGAGAAGTTTTAGTAGTTGCTAATCGAAATATTAATGAAATTATTAATATTAGTCAAAAAAAAGCCGATTTACTTATTGATATACCCACCGCTTATGAAGAAAAGGCTACCAAAGTAGAGAAAGCTATTGAGGAAATTATTGTTAAAGCCAAAGAAATTAATGGCGTCTATCCTGAATCTAAATATGTAGGTATCTCTAATTTAGGAGATAGTGCTGTCTACTATACGATAAGTATTATCTGTGCTCAAGAAAATCAATGGCAAATAAAACGAGATATTTTAAAAATTATTAAAGAGACATATGATCAAAAAGGAATAAAGATTCCATATCAACAAGTTGAGGTGTATAATCATGAAGGAGTATAAATTAGGTGATTGTGTTATTATGAAGAAACCTCATGCTTGTGGTACTAATGAATGGATAATTAAAAGAGTCGGTGTCGATATCAAGATAAAATGTCTTTATTGTGGTCGAGAAGTGATGATGGATCGTTTAGAATTTGAAAAAAAATTAAAAAAAGTTCTAGGAGAAAAAAATGAAAAAAAGTAAATTTAAAGAGAAATTAACATTACATCCTATTATGAGTTTAGTCTTACTCATTACTATCGTAATTCTTTTAAGTGGCATACTTTCCCTTTTTGGAGTCCAAGTTACCCAAAGGAAGGTTAGTCCTACTTCTTTAGAATATACGACCAGTATTGTCGAAGTAAAATCTTTAATGAGTATTGAAGGCTTAAAATATATATTTACTACCACTGTATCTAATTTTGTTTCTTTTGCTCCTTTAAGTAGTTTAATTATTATTTTAATAGGTATTGGAGTTATGGAAAAGAGTGGTTTTTTAAAAACAGCTTTTACCTTATTAACTAAAAATACGAAAAAGAATACTGTTACTTTTATTTTAGTACTGATTAGTTTAATAGCTGGTATTATCGGAGATCTTTCTTACATTATAATAATTCCTATTAGTGCTATTTTATTTAATTATGGCAAACGTAATCCAGCGTTAGGAATAATTGCTAGTTTTGCCGCTTTAACATGTGGTAGTGGTATTAATATTCTTCTCACAAGTGTTGATTCATCGTTGCTTTCTTTAAGCCAATTGGCCGCCAATATGGTAAATCCAAGTCTTACTATTGAAACAACGAGTTTTGTCATTATTATGATTGCCGCCGTATTAGGTTGTGCTATTTTAATTACTTATGTAACAGAAAAATATTTAGTTTATAAATTAGATAAATATGAAATACCCGAAACGGAATTAGAAGAAGAATTAGCTATCGGCAAAAAAGAAAGAAAAGGTTTAAAGTTAGCTATAATAGCAGGTTCTATCTACTTATTAATCTTTATTTATAATATAATTCCCGGATTACCTTTCTCTGGTAAATTATTAGATGATAGTCAAGTTTTTTATATCGATAAATTATTTAGTTATAATTCCTTTTTTAGTACCGGATTTGTCTTTATTGTAACTATGTTATTTATCATTTTAGGTTTATTCTATGGAATTGGTGCGAAAACTATTAAAAATAGTCATGATTTATGTGAATACTTAGGTCATTCTTTAGATGGTATCGGGAAGATATTAGTATTAATTTTCTTTGCTTCAATTTTAATTAATGTCTTTAAATATACGCAAATAGGTAATGTTATAGTAACATGGCTCGCTAACTTAATTAGTAATACTTCCTTTACGGGAATTCCGTTAATAATCTTGTTATTCTTTATATCTTTAATAGCTACTTTAGTAATGCCTTCATCAATTACTAAATGGTCAATCTTATCGGGAGTAACTATTCCTGTGTTTATGAAATCCGGTATTTCTCCTGAATTTACTCAAGTTATCTTCCGTTTTGGTGAATCTGTTTCCATGGGATTAACCCCTTTGTTATCTTACTTTATCATATACTTAGCTTTCCTAGAAAAGTATAACCAAAAGAAACAATCAGTTCATTTATTAAAAGCAATAAAATATCAAGTTCCTTATGCCTTAGTTACGGGAGTACTATTCTTGACTTTACTAATAGTATGGTATATAGTAGGACTTCCAATAGGTATTGGGGTTTATCCAATATAATAAAGAAGGTGTAATAATATGGCTTTAAAAGCAGGTATCGTCGGTTTACCTAATGTCGGCAAGTCCACATTGTTTAATGCAATTACGAAAAAAAATATTTTAGCGGCCAATTATCCTTTTGCTACGATAGATCCTAATGTCGGAGTTGTCACAGTTCCTGATAAAAGACTAGACTTTTTAGAAGATTTATATCTACCAAATAATTTAGTTCCAACTACTTTTGAATTTACGGACATCGCTGGGTTAGTTAAGGGAGCATCTAAAGGGGAAGGACTAGGTAATAAATTTCTTTCTCATATTCGCGAAGTAGATGCTATTGTGGAAGTAGTTCGTTGTTTTCAAGATGCCGATATTATTCATGTGGAAGGAAAAGTAGATCCGATAAGAGATATCGAAATTATTAACTTAGAATTAATTCTCGCTGATTTAGAAATTATTGAAAATCGCATCGATAAAATTCAAAAAAAAGCCAAAACAACTAAAGACAAAGCTACTATTAAAGAATTAGAAACCTTAAAAAAAGCCCAAAAAGCTTTATTAGAAAATAAAGCTTTACGATTACTAGATTTTGATGAAGAAGAATTATTAATATTAAAACCCTTTAATTTTATTACGTTAAAACCAATGATTTATGTAGCTAACGAAGCTATTGATGATGTAACTAACGATTGTAATGAATATACGAAAATTGTTCAAGAATATGCTGGGAAAGAACATGCAGGAGTAATTGTTATGTGTGCCAAAATGGAGTCGGAACTAGCCGAGTTAGAAGAAAGTGATAAAAAACAATTCTTAAAAGATTTAGGAATTAATTATAGTGGTTTAGATAAATTAATATTTGCTACTTATGATTTACTTGGCTTACAAACATTCTTTACTGTCGGTAAAGATGAAGTACGAGCATGGACTTTTAAAAAAGGAATGACTGCCAAAAAATGTGCGGGCTTAATTCATAGTGATATCGAAAGAGGTTTTATCAAAGCCGAAATAATGAAATTTAATGACTTAGAAGAATTAAAAGATGAAAAAAAGGTTCAAGAAGCCGGAAAACTAAATTTAGAAGGAAAAGACTATGTTATGCAAGATGGCGACATCGTCTATTTTCGATTTAATGTCTAGCGTTAATGATGAATTAAGGCTTTTTTTCGTCTTAAAAGAGGTAATAATATGAGTCAATTAGTATGTGATATAAATGTTTATGGTTTAGAATTAAAACGAATTATATTTGTTTATAAAAATTTAAATCTGGAAGATATTGATGCTTATACTAGCATTTTTAAAGATAAATATGACTTTTTTAATAAAGAAAAAAATAAAATACTAGAATTATTAACTTGTAATAAAGAAAAGTATAATTTAAAATTTCCTCCTAACTACCTTGAATTAAATACCGTCTTTATAATATCTGCTAGTAATAAATATCAGCCACTTTTTAAAACTATAAAATATCAAGGAGAAATTAAAGACTTAGAAATGGTTATCAAAGAAAAAATAGCTCGAGGAGGAATTAAAAAGTTATTATTATGTGATTTAGAATTACAACAAGAACTAGGTAGTGTCTCTCTATTTAAAGATATCGATGTAATTAGAACTAAAAAAATTATGTATGATCTTTTAAGTGAAGAAGATATAGAAAAAATATTAATGGTATTAAAAAGTTATCCTTATTATTACACTTTAGTGAGATTATTACTAGCTGATAGTTCTATTAAAGATATTTTAGAGCAATTATCACTATTAGTAACTACTAGAAATAGTAAGGAAAATCTAGAAAAAATACGAATGAAAAAACCGGAATATTGGTATTTAAAAAATTAATCAAAAGAATAAAAATTATAGTTTTAACATACATATTATTAAGCATTTACAAGCCTTATATTTTTTGTTATAATCTATCTCGAGTATGAATTACTCCTTGCTTTAAACTTGATTTAAAGCCAATAAAGACCATAAGGAGGTGTAGATAATGAAAAAATATGAAGTAATGTTTATCGTTAAATCTGCGCAAGAAAGTGATGCAATTAAAAAAGATGCCGAAGCTATGAAGAGCATCGTAACGAGTAACAAAGGTAAGATTATAGAATTTAATGAACTAGGTGAAAAAAAATTAGCTTATCCAATTAAAAAAGAAATAAGTGGATATTATTATGTCATGACTATAGAAGCTGATAATGAAGCAATTAGTGAATTAGATCGTAAAGCTTTTATTAATGAAAATATTTTAAGACATCTAATTATTAAATTAGACGAGGAGTAAGAAATGAATAAAGTTATTTTAATAGGAAGACTTACTAGAGATCCAGAAATGCGTACAACTGCTAGTGGAACAAATGTAACTCGTTTTACTATTGCTGTTGCTAGAAATTATCAAGATCAAAATGGTGAACGGACAGCTGATTTTATTAATTGTGTAGCTTGGAGAAAACAAGCTGAGAATATTGCTAAATATTGTGTTAAAGGCACTCAAGTAGCTGTTGAAGGTCGCATTCAAACGGGAAGTTATGATACGCAAGATGGAACTAAAAGATATACTACTGATATCATCTGTGACAATGTTACTTTTCTAGGTTCTAAAGGAAATAATGATGCTGTAGTTCCAGAGGTAGAAGATGCAATGGATATAGAACCACCAATGCCAACTACAGATATTACCGAAGATCCTTTTAAAGATTTTGGAGAAGAAATAGCTTTAAGTGATGATGATTTACCATTTTAGAGAGGAGATAAAATAATGGCTGAATTTCGTAGAAAAAAGAAAAAAATATGTCAAATGTGCGCTGGTAAAAGCGTTGATTATAAAGATGTAATGATTATTAATAAATATATTAATGAAAAAGGTAAAATTATGCCAAGACGTATGACTGGTGCTTGTGCTAAACATCAAAGACATATTGCTCAACAAGTTAAATATGCAAGATTTATGGCATTAATTCCATATGTTAAATAACATCCT
>CAZQAO010000043.1:0-7332 GCA_964591225.1 uncultured Muribaculaceae bacterium
AAACGGGTTAAAAATATATTAATAATGAAGATACAAATAATAAGAATAAAACTAATAATATTTAAAATTTTATAATTAGGGCTTTTATATAAAAAATAGGTAATCCATTGACTATATAATATAGATATAAAAAGTAATAATAAAGTTATAAACAAATTTTCTCCCCATGCTTTATAAAGTGGAAGATATAAAATTAGGAATAAAGATAAACAAGCAAGGAAACTAATTAAGTTAATTAAAGAGATATTATTAGTTTTTTTACGAATTAAAAATAAGAAAAGATAAAATAAAAAGGTACTGGTAAACATCATTTTTATATGTTGAAAAATACTTTCGTTAATTGGAAAAAAGGCATAAGTAAAAGAGTTAGGAAACCAATCATACATAAAGTGAGTGGGAAAGTGAAAGAGAAAAAGAATAATACTTAGTAATATAATGGTAATAATTTTTTTCATAGTTTATTATATGATTATGGCTATTTAAAGATTAATTTGTAATTATGTCTATATTTTGTTAAAATAATCTTAGGATATAAAGAAGGTGAATCAAATGGATGAAACATGTCTTTTTGATGTAGCATTGTTAAAAGAAGCCGAAATTGAGTATGTAATAAAAGATGTTTATAAAGCTCTTTTAGAGAAAGGATATGATCCGTTAAATCAATTAGTAGGGTATTTAGTAACAGGAAAAGCTAATTATATTTCTAATTACAAACATGCTCGAGAGAAAATTCAAGAAATAGATCGAGAAGTTATTATTGCCTTTTTATTGGAGCAATATTTAAAATGAGATATTTGGCACTGGATTTAGGTACAAAAACATTAGGATTAGCATTAAGTGATAAAACTAATACGATTGCTAGTCCGTATAAGACAATACATTTTCAAACTTATGAGGAATTAATAAAAGAATTAACAAGTGTTATTAATGAAAAAAAGGTGGGAAAATTAATATTGGGATATCCTAAAAATATGAATAATAGTGAGGGATTTGCTGTTGATAGAACATTACAATTTAAAGAACTATTAGAAAAAACATTTGATTTACCAATAGAATTAGTAGATGAACGTTTGTCTACTATAGAAGCTGAACATATTTTAATTGATACGGATATGCGACGTGAGAAAAGAAAAAAAGTTATTGATGCTTATGCAGCGGCGATAATTTTAGATACATATTTAAAAGAAAGTAGGGATGAATAGTGGATCAAAGTCATAAAAGTATGATTATTAAAGATGCCAAAGGGAATGAAAAAGAATGCGAAATTATTTATAAATTTGATTCTGACCAAACCCAAAAAAGTTATGTTATTTATACTGATGGTACGAAAGAAAATGGCTTATTGAAAGTATATGCTAATATTTATGATAAAACGGGAACAGATTTAAATTTAAAGCCAATAGAAACTGAAGAAGAATGGAATACTATTGAAGCCTTACTAGCCAAGTTGGAGGATTTAGCTCATGAACAAAAAAACGAAAATACTTCTAATTAGTGCCATAATTTTGGTAGTGGTTTTGGGTTCTTCGCTTGGTCTTTATTTTTGGAGTCTAAGAGGATTTAATAATAATCAAAAAGTAACTTTTGTCGTTCCTACTGGGACTAGAAAAAAAGAGATTGTAAATCAATTAAAAAGTGCTGGTTTAATTCGAAGTAAAGTAAGTACCTTAATGTATCTCGTATTACATCAAGATTTAAATTTAAAAGCTGGAACTTATGAATTAAGTAGAGATATGAGTGTCTCCGAAATCTTAGATAAAATTCATCGCGGCGATATTAAGCAAAAAACTATTAAGATAACTTTTGTGGAAGGCAAAAATATTAATGATTATATTGAAATAATTGCTGAGAAATTACAATTATCAAAGAAAGAAGTAGAAGCCGTTTTTAAAGATCGAAAATTAATGCAAAGTTATGTTAAAAAATATGATTTTTTGACAACTGACGTATTAAATGATAATATTTATTATGCGCTGGAGGGTTATTTATTTCCTGATACTTATGAATTTGTCGAAAATGTTAGTGTCGAAGAAATTATCACGAGAATGCTTGATAATACCAAAAATAAATTGGCAACAATTGATTGGAAAGAGGGTTATTCGATACATGATACTCTAACCATGGCTTCTATTGTCGAATTAGAAGCGGTAACTTTAGAAGATCGGAGCCGAGTAGCGCAAGTTATCTATAAAAGATTAGGAATGGGTAAAGGCTTAGGAATGGATGTTACGACGTATTATGCAGTCCAAAAAAATTTAGGTGAGGATTTAACTATGCAAGATTTATTAACTGCTAGTCCTTATAATACGAGTGAAAGTAATACCAGTATGGCAGGAAGATTACCTATTGGACCAATTTGTAATCCTTCTTTAGCAAGTATTCAAGCTGTACTTAATCCAAGTGATACTGATTATGTTTATTTTTATGCAAATATTCATACCCATGAAGTATTTTTTGCGAATACTTATGAAGAATTTATTAATATTCAAAAAGAAGTAGGATGATAAAATGAAAGAATTACTTTTAGAAATGGAACAATATGCCAAAGAAAAAAATGTTCCCATTATTGAAAAAGAATCTATAGCTTATATCATGCGTTATATAAAAGCCAACCAAGTTAAAAATATATTAGAAATAGGAAGTGCTATTGGTTATTCAGCTATATTAATGGCTAGTGCTAGTCCTGAAGTAAAAGTAACCACTATTGAACGAGATGAAACTCGTTATATGGAAGCTTTAAAAAATATTAAAAGATGTGGATTAGATAAAGAAATTAATGTGGTTTTTCAAGATGCTTTAGAAGTTAATTTAACCGGAGTATCTTATGATTTAATTTTTATTGATGCAGCGAAAGGTCAATATAAGAAGTTTTTTGAGAAATTTCAATATTTCTTAGCTCCCGGAGGAGTAATTATTACCGATAATTTAAAATTTCATGGTTATGTGGGTAAAAAAGAAACTATTGAAAGTAAGAATTTACGTGGTATTGTGGATAAAATTGAAAATTATATTGAATTTTTAAAAAATAATGAGGAATTTACTACCGAATTTATTGATGTTGGTGATGGCATCAGTGTGAGTCGAAGAAAAAATGACGAAAAATAACTTTTTGGTAGTAGTTACTGATCAAGAATTAATAGATTTGAAAGTTACTAATGTTAACTTTCTTTTTCCTATTACTGATTATTCAGTCGGTTTTTTAACTACTTTTAAAATGGAGGAAATAAAAGTTAATCAAGCTTATATATACATTAATCGAATTTTAGATGAGCAAAGTTTAAAATCTTTAGAAGAGTTATTCAAAAATATTCCTAAAAATATTGTGGGTATTTGTTTTACTGATTTAGGGATCCTTTATTTAAAAGAAAAATTAAACTTAGATTTACAATTTATTTATATGCAAAATCATAATACTACTAATGCCGAAACTATTAATTATTATTTAGAAGAAGTAGATAGTGTTTTAGTTAGTACTGATTGTACTTATGAAGAAGTAATGAATATCTTAGATCATGCCCAAAAACCTTTAGTAGTACCATATTTTAGTCGAGTAGATGTTATGTATTCGAGAAGAACTTTATTAAATAATTTTCAAGAAGAATTTGCAATGCCTAAGAAACCAATCGCCACTCTTTCTGAGCCAATTTCTAAGCAATCATTTTTAGCTATTGAAAATAACTATGGTACAGTTTTATATCATCAAAAATATATTGATTATCGTAAAATTAAGCATCCCAATATTTTATTTTCATTTATTAATCCTTTAGGAATATCCAAAGAAGATGTGGTAAAAATTATGAATGGGGAAAATATTTTAGTTTTACAATCCGAAGGATTTTTAAATCAAGAAACTTATTATCGCCTAGATAAGGAGCCAGAGAAATGAAAGAGATAGAATTATTAGCTCCGGCGGGAGATTTAGAAAAATTAAAAGTTGCTTGTTTATATGGTGCTGATGCAGTTTATTGTAGTTTAAAGATGTTCGGATTGCGAGCCAATGCCTTAAATTTTACTTGGGAAGATTTAAGAAGTGGTGTCAAGTTTGCCCATCAGTTACATAAAAAGGTTTATGTAACTATCAATATTGTTTTTCATGAAAAAGAACTTAAAGAGTTAGATTTTTGTTTACAAGAACTAGCTAAAATTGGCATCGATGCCATTATTGTTAGTGATTTATTAGTAATTAGAAGAGCAAGGAAATTAAAAGTTAAGTATGATATTCACGTATCTACTCAAGCTAGCATTTTAAATGAGGGTTCAGCTTGGTTTTATAAAAAGTATGGTGTCACTAGATGTGTTTTAGCTAGAGAAGCCAGTTTAGAAGATATTAAAGCTATTAAAGAAAATACGGGCTTAGAAGTGGAATGTTTTGTCCATGGGGCAATGTGTACTAGTTTTTCCGGACGTTGTGTGTTATCTAATTATTGTACTAATCGGGATGCTAATCGGGGTGGTTGTGCCCAAATTTGTAGATGGATGTTTCAATATGATGATGAAAAACAACCCTTTAGTATGACACCAAAAGATTTAAATTTAATACAATATATTAAGTCCTTAATGGCTATTTCGGTCGATTCTTTAAAAATAGAGGGCAGAATGCGAGGAATTTACTATATTGCCACCGTAGTTTTAGCTTATCGTCGCATGATTGATAAAATAAAAGATAACACTTTTACCGAATCTGATAGTAAATATTACTTAGCTATCTTAAATCGTTGCGCTAATAGAGAATCAACTCCCCAATTTATTGATGGACTACCTACTAGAAAAGAACAATACTTCTTAGGTAGAGATGAAGTATCTAATCAGGATTTTTTAGGAATTGTTCTAACCTATAATCAAGATACCAAGATGGTAACAATTGAAGAAAGAAACTATTTTAAAGTAGGAGATGTGGTCGAATTCTTTGGACCTAATCATGAAACTTATACTTATAAAATAACGGAAATGTTCGATGAAGAAGATAATTTATTAACTATTGCTAATCATCCCGGAATGAAAATTAAATTATCAACGGATTTTTCACTAGAATATTTAGATATGATGCGAATAAAAGTATTTGACAAACAAAATTTTTTATAGTATTCTTATGAAGATAATTTTTTAGAAGGTGAAATTATGAAACAAGTTGAAAATATCATGTTAACTGCAGAAGGTTACATGGAATTAGAACAAGAATTAAACATGTTAAAAACAGAAAAAAGACCTGAAGTTATCAAAGCCTTAAAAGAAGCGAGAGCTTTAGGAGACTTATCTGAAAATAGTGATTATGATGCTGCTCGAAATGAGCAAGCTCAAGTAGAAGCCAGAATTAAAGAATTAGAATATAAACTAGAACATTCTACTATTGCTGATGCTAGTAAATGTGATAGTGTTAGTGTCGGTTCTTTAGTAACAATTACTTTCGATGATGACGATGTTGAAGAATATAGAATAGTCGGTTCTTTAGAAGCAGATCCGTTTGAAAATAAAATATCTAATGAAAGTCCAATTGGTAAAGCCATTTTAGGACATAAAGTGGGAGAAGTAGTAGAAGTAAATTCTCCTAATGGAAATTTTACGGTAACTATTACTAATATTGCTTAAAATTGTAGAAATACAATTTTTTTAATGAGAACTAAATCTTATTATAAACTATTTGCTTTTTATAAAACACTTCGGTATAATAAGTGTTGTTTAGGAGGAAGTTAAATGAAAAAAAATGTTCTTGTAAAAGAAATAACAATTGCTGGTGAAGATTGGCAAAAAAGTTTAGACAAAGCCTTTAAGAAAAAAAATAAAGATGCTAAAATTGATGGATTCCGGAAAGGTTCAGCACCAAAAGAAATATTTATCAAAAAATTTGGTATAGAATCTTTATATATGGATGCTGTTGATGATGCTGTGCAAAAAGCTTATCAACAAGTATTAAAAGATACTAAAGCAGTTCCTGTATGTGAACCTAAATTAGATGTTAAAAAAGTAACGGAAACCGAAGCTACTTTTGAATTTACAATTATTACTGCTCCTGAGGTAACTTTAGGAGAATATAAGAATTTAAAAGTTAAAAAACCAACAGCTAAAGTTACTAAAGAAGAAATAGCTACAGAATTAGAAGCTTTGCGAAATAAATATGCCGAAATAACTGTTAAAGAAGATGGAGCCAAAGTCGAAAATGGCGATACTGCTATAATTGATTTTAAAGGTATTGTTGATGGTAAAGAATTAGATGGTGGTAGTGGTGAAAATTATCCTTTAGAAATTGGTTCTCATACATTTATTCCTGGATTTGAAGAAGGTTTGATTGGATTAAAAGTTGGTGAAGAAAAAGAACTTAATTTAACTTTCCCAGAAAATTATACAGAAGATTTAAAAAATAAGGATGTTTTATTTAAAGTTAAAGTTAATGAAATTAAAACTCGGATTTT
Organism: uncultured Muribaculaceae bacterium; assembly: GCA_964591225.1. Lineage (GTDB taxonomy): Bacteria > Bacillota_I > Bacilli_A > RF39 > UBA660 > MGBC108787. Next base: position 6,408 of record CAZQAO010000043.1, read on the forward strand.
ACCAGAATTAAATAAAGATTTTTATGAAGATTTAGGATATGATGATGTTAAAACTAAAGCTGATTTAGAAAAGAAGATTGAAGAAACTTTATTATCACGTAAAGAAACCGAAATCGAAGATCAATATATTGAAGATTGTCTTGCTAAAGCTAGTGATAACATGAAAGTTGATATTAACGAAGAAATTATTGATGATGAAGTCCATCGGATGATTCATCAATTCGAAGAACAATTAAAAATGCAAGGATTAAGTATAGATCAATACTTCCAATTTACTGGTATGACTCATGAGAAACTACATGAACAAATGGAACCAGAAGCTACTAAACGGGTTAAATATCGTTACTTATTAGAAAAAGTAGCGGAAGTAGAGAAAATAAAAGTAAGTGATAAAGAAGCTAATGAACAAGCTGAAGAAATGGCTACCAATTATGGTATTTCTAAAGAAGAATTATTAAAAGCTTATGGAAGTTTAGAAGTAGTTAAATATGATATAAAAATGCGTAATGCTATTAATATTATCAAAGAATAAATATTTAGAGGTTAAGCCTCTTTTTTGTTTGTAAAAGTGATAATAATGATTAATAAAAAATTTTGTGGTATAATAAATATATCTAAAAAGCTTAAGAAAGTGAGTAATCATAATGAACAATAAAAAGCAAACTGAAAAAGAAATCCAAGAAAAAATAAAAAAAGTAGATGGTGCTATGGCTCAAGAGGGAATGCCATTAACTAAAGAAATAAAACAAAAACTTTATAATTGTATAATTGGTAAGTCAACAACAGAAATAGAGCGAAAAAAAGTTATAGAAAAATATAGAGGAATTTATGGATAATAAATACAAATATACTTATGAGATAACTGCAGATTATTGTTATAAAGGTACAGATGTTTTAATTAATAAACTTAATATTACCAATGATG
>CAZQAO010000044.1:0-7121 GCA_964591225.1 uncultured Muribaculaceae bacterium
TAATTTATCATAAATTTTTATAAGGTGAAGTTTATGCGGGTTTCGGATTTACAAATAAAAGATGTAGTTTGTACTACAAATGGTAAAAAGTTAGGAAAGATTATTGATATAGATATGCAAGAAAATGGAGTTATTAACTATTTTGTCGTAGAAGAACGCCATTTTTTTAATTTATTTAAGAATAGAGAGGAAATAAATATTAATATTAGTCAAATTAAAAAAATTGGTGAAGATGTCATACTTGTTGAAATTTAATAGTTTTGTTATAATAGAAAACGAAAGAAGCGATTTAAAATGAATCGAAAAATACTATTAATATCGATATTAACATTGTTTCTGGATCAACTTTCCAAAGTACTTGTTAGTATTTTTTTTAATATTGATGAAAAAATAGAAGTTATCAAGAATTTTTTTGCTATTCATTTTGTTAAAAATTATGGTGCTGCTTGGAGTTTGTTTTCTAATCATGGAACAATACTAATATTAATAAGTATTATAGCTTTAATTATTATTATTTATTATATGTATAATTTTAAAAAGAATAAAAGAAATATTTTAGCTTTTGGTTTATTAATTGGAGGAATTATTGGTAATTTAATTGATCGTATTTTTTTAGGTTATGTTCGAGATTTTTTATCTTTTCAAATTATTAATTATTCTTATCCAATATTTAATTTAGCAGATGTATTTATAGTAGTAGGTATCTTTTTATTAATAATAGCCATTATCAAGGGAGAAGATCGATATGGAAGTAATAAGAGTAAAAGAAAGTGGAACAAGAATAGATAAATTTTTAACGGAAGAGTTAGATTATTCTCGTAGTCAAGTACAAAAAATGTTTGCAGAAAATTTAATTTTAGTCAATGAAAGAGAAGTAAAACCTAGTTATAAAATTAAAGAAAATGATGTAATTAATATTTTAGGGGAACTTCATGAAGAAATAGATGTTGTTCCTACTCCTATGGATTTAAATATTTTATATGAAGATAAAGATATCATGGTAATTAATAAACCCGCAGGATTAGTAGTTCATCCCGGAAGTGGGAATAATACCAATACTCTTGCTAATGGACTTATGTATTATACTAATGAGTTAAGTGATATAAATGGGGAAACGCGTCCTGGTATTGTACATCGTTTAGATAAAGATACTTCCGGAGTAATGTTAGTTGCTAAAACTAATAAAGCTCATCAAATATTGGCTGAGGATTTTAAAGTTCATGCTGTTAAAAGAGAATATATTGCTTTGTTAGTAGGGGAGTTTCCTCATCAAAAAGCCAAAATAGATGCTCCGATTGGGAGAGATACAACTAAAAGAAAACAATATACTGTAACTGATGTTAATGCTAAATCTGCTATTACGCATTTAGAAGTTTTAAAAAGATATCGTGGTTATACTTTAGTTAAATTACACTTAGAAACAGGTAGAACTCATCAAATTAGAGTTCATATGCGTTATATTGGTTATCCTGTTTTTAATGATCCTGTTTATGGTGTAACTAAAATTAAAGAACATGGCCAATTCCTACATTCCCAAACTATTGATTTTATCCATCCTTTAACTAAACAACCCATGCATTTTAGTGCCCCTTTACCTGATTATTTTACTAATTACTTAAAAACTTTAGAAGAGATAAATAATTAAAATTTTAGCAAATACATAAACCCATAAAAAGAAATAGGGTAAAGTAAGTAGAGTATAAGATTTAAAAATATTTTTGACATTATAAATAAATAAAAAAGCAAATATCATGTGAAAGAAAGCAATATAAAAAGTAAACATTAAATTAGATGTAAAGATAAAGAAGAATAAGAATGCTAAAGTAAGAATGATATTACTTAGAATAATAAATAAAAAGTCATTATTTAGTTTATTATTAACAATAATTTTATAAGTAACTATCCCATTTAAAAAATAAGTTAATATCAAGCTAATTATAAGTAGTAAGGTATTCATAAAACCTCCTTTACTAAAAAATCAATCTGTATTAAAATATATACTTAAGGAGACAAAAAAATGAATTCGATAACAATTACAGAAAAAGATGAAATTATCATGCGTTTAGTTCATTATTTTATAACTGAAGAAAACTATACTCCCATTGTAGTTAAAGGGGTTAAAGATGAAATTTGGTTAGAGAATAGTGATGCTTATTATAAAATCATTCGTATTAATTCTAATTATATTCATAATTCTGAACAATTTCGAATCGATACTTTGAAAGTAAAGAATGTTATGCGTCAAGTAAAGAAAAAGACTGTTTCTTTATCGATGAAAGTATTAAATTTATTATTAGATTTAAATGAAGATGTCAAAGTAGCTGATGATAAAAATATTGTTTCTTTAGCTTTAGATACAGGGGTAAGTGATGAAGATATTTCAAAGATTTCTAAATATTTTCCTCGAATTAAAAAGAAATTAGTTAAGAATTTGGATGGTATTGATTTAATATTAAATGTTACGGAAGATATTAATCAAAAGAATGAAAAAAATAATCGAATTTATGAAGCAACATTTAAACCGAAAAAAATTGTTATTACTTATGTAATAATGGTTATATGTGTTATTTTATTTTTTGCCATGTATATTTTTGGTAATGGTAGTACGGATAATTTTACGTTGTATTCTTTTGGAGCAGTCTATGCCCCAGCCATTAAAAGTGGTCAAATATGGCGATTGTTAACGGGGACTTTTTTACATGCTGGTATTTTACATTTACTAACTAATATGTATTCATTATTTATTATTGGTACTCAGTTAGAAAATTTTATTGGCAAGAAGAAATTTATTTTTGTCTATTTAATTAGTGCTTTAAGTGGTAGTTTATTGTCTTGTATTTTTTCTGATGCTTTGTCTATTGGAGCGAGTGGGGCGATATTCGGTTTACTAGGTAGTATGTTGTATTTTGGTTATCACTACCGACTTTATTTAGGAAGTGTTTTAAAAGCCCAAATCATACCTGTTATCGTTTTAAACTTAATCCTCGGCTTTACAATTAGTGGTATTGATAATGCGGCTCATATTGGGGGCCTTATTGGTGGTTACCTAGCTACGATGGCTGTTGGCATTATGGGTAAATCAACTAAATCCGATCGGATTAATGGTACTATCGTTTTATCAATATATTTAGCTTTCTTAATTCTAGTCCTATTCTTTAGGCATTAAAATACTTCGCTAATTTGACTTTTTAGGCAAAAAATGATACAATTGTTCTAATAAATAAGGGGGTTTATATGAAAAAGAATAGAAAAGTTGCATCTTTTTTACTGGCTAGTGCTACCTTAATGCAAACACTAGGGTGTGCTAAAGAAGATATGCCCGAAGAAAAACCAGTTACGGTTTTAGAATATACTGAAGATAGGGAAGAACATATTAATGAAATTAACGATAATGAAAAAGATATCGATGATATAATATTAACTTATTTAGAACAAGACAAAAATATTTCTAAAATTGGAGAACAATCGGTGGCGACTATTTTTGAAATGGAAAATGAAAATGCTAGTACCGATGAATTTCATATGACGGAAAATAATGTGGAACAACAAGTACTAGGTTATGCTAATACTTCAAAACCACTTACTCATAGTTATAGTAGTCTTTATAATACTCATGATAATTCGATTAAGTGGGAAAATGTTAGTGAAGTAATTTATCAAAATAGTAAAACGGCCCCTAATGATTATGTAGCTTTATCTGAATCAGATACTTTATATGTTACCTCAATTATCAAAGACTATATTACCAAAGTCGCTCAAGATTTTCCTAATCTAGATATGGCAGAAATAGCGTGTAAGTTAGAAAATCTAAGTCTTTATTATGGAAAGACAAACGATGCCTACGATGCTACTTCGACACCTACTTATATAGTTTATTTTAATACGGATCAAAATGTTTTAGAAGCAGATAGCACTGGTAGTTTAACAGCTCACGAATTAGGTCATTTTTTGTGTTTTGGTTGTACTTGTCAAAACTTAAGAGATTCCTTTTCAGCTAGTGGTATTAATATTAACACTCCTGAAAGTGCTTTTGATGAAAATCAAAAATTAATACCTTATCATTTATTAAATATGAATGGTTTATCTTATCGTTTTATTGAAGAAGTAGCTACAGAACGACTTATGTATATGTACTATGGCGAACTTCCAGAACGTTACTATGAAAGCCAAGCAATTGTTGATAATATTGAATTTGTCTTATCTTTAGATGAAAATCATCAAATTGATCAATATGTCGAAAATTGTCTTTATCATGAACCTATTGAATTTATCCAACAATTTCCAGTTGGTCTTTCTAATACCGAAGAAAATTTTACTGATAATGTTCGCATGCTATCTATTTATGATGCTTTGTTAGTAGATAGTTATCCCAATAATTTATTCTTAGAACAATGTTTAGATAAATGCCAAAGTGAAGAAGAAAAATCTAGTACTTTAGGCAATTTAATTACTTATAGTCAATCGCAATTAAGTAAATTATTCTTTACTAATTTAATAACGGTAAATGAAGCTCATCCTGATAAAAACAATATACCTTTTTATGCTGAAATGGTGCATTTATTTGAAAAAAGAATGAATCAAGCTAATGAATTATTAGCTAATAAAGTAAATTTAGAAGATTTATCTTTAGTTAATGATAATTATCAAAATTATTATCAAAAAATGTTAGCAGATTATATTAATTACTTAGGTGATTTTTATCAAGATGATAAAATCCAAGAAACTTGGGAGAAAGCTTATCGTGTTTATAATAACTTAGAATATATTCCTGACTATGTTTCTCGTAATTCTTTAATGTTATATGCTAATTTAGAGAGTGCTTCAGAAAGTAATAGTCTTACTTTTCCTAGGTTATTATTTATTAAAAAGGAACAATAAAGTATTCCTTTTTTTAAATCTTTATAAATGCTATAATAGCCCTGGAGGATTATATGTTAAAAGTAGAAAATATAACGAAGTATTACGGAGATGTTTTAGCAGTTGATCACTTATCTTTTGAAGTTAACAAAGGCGAAATATTTGGTCTTTTAGGAGTTAATGGCGCCGGTAAAACTACGACCTTTCGAATTATCATCGGTCTATTGGAAGCCACTAGTGGTAAAGTTACTTTAAATGGTAAACCCATTAATTATGATATTACAGATAAAATTGGTTTTCTAACTGAAGAACGAAGTTTATTAACCAAATTAACAGTTCTTGACCAAGTTATTTATTATGGTACGTTAAAAGGAATGAAGAAAAAAGATATTGAAAATAAATTAGATATTTATTTAAAAAGATTTCATATTACTAATTATAAAAATCGGAAAATTAAAGAATTATCCAAAGGAAATCAACAAAAAGTTCAGTTTATTACCGCAATTATAAATGATCCAGAATTATTAATATTAGATGAACCTTTTTCTGGACTAGATCCTTTGAATGTCCAATTATTTATGGATGTTATTAAAGAATTACAAGCTAAAGGAACTATTATTATCTTTTCTTCTCACCGGATGGAACATGTCGAAATGTTTTGTGAAAAATTAGTAGTCTTAGTTAAAGGTAAATCCGTTTTAGCAGGTAATTTAAAAGAAATAAAAAAATCTTATCGTAAAAAAAATATCCATATTGTCGCAGAAGATTTAGATATTAATAAATTAAAAGAATTAAGTGGCGTCGAAGATGTTTTGCAAACTGAAACGGAAGTAATTGTCAAAATAAAGAGTCAAGACGATACTTCTCAAGTATTTCAATTAGTCAAAAATTGTCCCGAAGTTTCTAAGTTTGTCGTCGAAGATGCTACTTTAAATGAAATATTTTTAGAGAAAGTAGGAGTTTTATATGAAGAATAAACTACGTTTCTTAATTGGACAAAGTTTAAAGAAAAAACTTAATACGAAATGGTTTAAAGTTGCTAATGTCCTGATTTTAATATTATTAATTGCTGTCTTAAATATGGATCATTTAATTAGTTTCTTTGGCGGAGATTTTGAAAATAGTACGAAAATATATGTAGTAGATGAAATAGGAGCTTATGATTTATTTCAAGATCAATTTGAATCAGTAGCTTCATCTTTAGATGATTTAGGAAATTATGAATTAGAAAATAGTACTGATGACATTAATGATTTACAAGAGAAAATCAAAGACGAAAAATCTTTAATTGTTCAAATATTACCATCTGATACTAATTATATAGAGGTATTAACTTATAGTTTTGAACCCTTATCTATGGTTACTAAACAAGCATTACAAGCAAGCTTTAATAATGTTAAAAGTATTTATGTCTTAGAAAATAGTGGTTTAACTGTGGAAGAAATTGCTTCTTTAACTAGTGATGTCGAAATTAAAAGTACGATAACCAATGAAGAAGTAGAAGGAAATAGTGAAGGAAAAGATATTATTTCCAGTGGTCTTATTATAATTTTTATAATCCCTTTCTTTTTATTAATTACAATGTTAACTCAAATGATTGGAGCAGAGATTAATGATGAAAAATCAACTAGAGGAATGGAAATCATTATTTCTAATGTATCACCCAAAGTTCATTTTTTATCTAAAATTATTTCGGCGACTTTATTCGTTATAATTCAGTCATTAATTTTAATCGTAGATATTGTTATTGGTTTATTAATTCGAAAATTATTAGGAAATTCTTTAATGCCCGGAAGTACTGCCGGATTTATTGGGGAAGCTTTTAATGTTGTTCAAAATACGGGTGTAATAGATTTATTATTAAAAGGATTACCTATTATAATAATATTATTTTTATTAAGTTTTTTAGCTTATGCTATTGTTGCTGGCGTTTTAGCTTCGATGACAACTAATATTGAAGATTATCAACAATTACAAACGCCATTAATGATTATTTTAATGGTAGGTTATTACATTGCTATTATGGCTTCTACATTTGATGGTTCTATTTTTGTTAAGATAATTTCTTATATTCCAATGTTATCTTTCTTAGTAGCTCCAGTTATTTATTTACTAGGTCAAATTTCAATTTGGGAACTTACTTTATCTACTGTTATATGTGGGGTTGTAACTTATTTATTCTTCTACTATGGTTTACGCATTTATAAGGTAGGTATATTAAATTATTCTAGTCAAAACCTATGGAAAAAAATATTTAAATCGGT
>CAZQAO010000045.1:0-6899 GCA_964591225.1 uncultured Muribaculaceae bacterium
CTAAAGTAGAAGTTATTGTTAAAAAAGAAGAAAAAGTAGAAGAAAAGCAAGAAGAGAAAAAGGCCCCAAAAAAAGAGGACAAAAAAGATTATAGTAAAATGACCTTAACAGAATTAAAAGCTATTGCTAAAGAACAAAAAATAAAAGGTTATTCAACAATGAAAAAAGATGAACTTATTGCTAATTTAAAATAATACTCGTAAAAGAGTATTTTTTTTAGAAAAAAAACCAAGTAATAACTTGATTTTAAGCATTTTCGATATAATAAGCATAGTATTCATCATAAGTAATATTTTCATTATAAATAATTTTAGCCACATCTTCTCCAACATAACGCCAATGCCATGATTCAAAACTATAGCCAGTAATATTTTCTTTATCTTCTGGGTATCTTTCAATAAAACCAAATTTATAAGCATTTTCTTTAAGCCAAGTATAGGCAGGCGAATCTTTAAAAGTTCCAGTTAATTGATTATTTATTTCAAAGACATCGATAGCTAATCCTGATTGATGTTCTGAGTATCCAGGTCTTGCCGCCACCTTATCAGCTTCTCTTTCCCCTTTGGATTGTTTAATACTATTATAAACATCTTCTTGATCAGCATAATTACGATAACTAGAATTGACAATTAATTGAAAACCACTTTCTTTAGCGGCATGCCACATGGATACATAAGCATCATTAGCTTCTGCAGTAATTTGATTATTGGCATAAGCATATTGACTACTAATTGTTACTAAATTAGCAGGTTCAAAATCTTCACTTAGTTTATAATATTTATTTACTAATAAAAGATTAGAGTTAGAAGTATCAGCATTTATATCATGTTCAAAGTAATCATAATCGCGATTAACATTGACTAAAGATACAATATCTTTTGTTGCCATATCTTGATTTTCTTCATAATATGCTAAATAACGATCTAAATAAGCATCGATATAATATTTTTCACCAATAAAATCAATAATTTTATCATTTTTAGGTATTGTTAATATTTTATCTAATTGACTACCTTTTTTATAAAAATTAACTAGTTTTTTAGCATTTTCGGAATCATAACCATATTCAATTAATTTATATTCATAAGTTTGTTTATATTTATAATCTTGATAAAATTTAACTCCATAAATACTACCAATTACAACTACTATAATAGCAACAATAATTATTATAATTGTATTCTTTTTTATTTTTCTTTTTTTAGCCATTTTGTAATTCACTTCCTACTATATAAGCATTATAACACAGGACAATCATATTTACAAAAAGATAAAACTGTAGTATCATATCTATAAGATAGTTGGAAGGTGTAGTCGTTGAACAAGAATAAGTTAGTATTAAACTATTGTCCCAATTTTTATCGGATTATTAACTTCGATTATTTTGAAGAAGATAACGTAACCGAAAAGTTAATTAAGATATATGAAAATTATATTTTTAATATAGATATCTCGAATGAAGAAGATATTAAATTAGTTCAAAAAATAGATTATGTTTTAGGTAAATATATGGATGATTATATATTTAGAAGAAAGATGCAAGTAGAGATTACCCAAGTAAGAATAAAGAAGAATTGTCCTAATATTTTAAAAGCTGTAGTTGAAAGTATGATTTCAATATTTAATCGATATGAAGAAGAAACAACAAGAAATATTTATATTTCCCGATGGATTTAAATTTCTTGTTTTTTTTTCATCTATTTGTTATAATAAGTGATAGTTATGGCGCTGTAGCTCAGTTGGCTAGAGCAACCGGTTCATACCCGGTAGGTCGAGAGTTCGAATCTCCCCGGCGCTACCAATTAAATATCTCCAAACTCTTATCAATAGGGTTTGTTTTTTTATAATTAAAAAGCTAGTAAGAATTATGATATAATATAAATGAAAGACAGGAGAATGTTGTTATGGAAAAAAAGAAAAAAGAAATTGTTAAAATGTTATTAAACCAAAATTTAGATGAAAAGGACGAGGAAGAAATTTTAGATTTACTAATTAATAATCCCATTTCGATTGATGTCGATAAAGAAAGTGATGCCAAACTTACTTTAGGAGAACGAGTGGCTGATAAGTTGTCTTCTATTGCTGGTAGCTGGCCATTTATTATTAGCTTTTGTGTCTTTTTATTTTTATGGATTTTATTTAATGGTTTTTTAATGACTAAGGCGGTAGATCCTTATCCCTTTATTTTATTAAATTTAATCCTTTCATGTTTATCTTCCCTACAAGCTCCCATTATTATGATGAGTCAAAATAGACAAGCTAAAAAAGATTCAATTCGTAATAAAAATGATTATCGAACTGATTTAAAAAGTGAATTAATATTAGAATCTTTACATGATGATTTGGAAAAAATATTAAAAAATCAAAATAAAATTTTAGAATATATAAAGAATGATTTAGAAGAAAAAAAATAACTACTAAACGGTAGTTAATTTTTATGATAAAAACTATTTATAGACTCTAAAACTCGATTAACATTAGCTTCATTAAAAGGTTTATTTAAGACATCTATAATAGGGTAAGAGAAAGCTTTTTGAATAGTTTCTTCGGTATCATCTCCGGTAATAATTACTACTGGTAATTTATCAATTAAATTATTATCTTTTAAGTAATTTAATACTTCAAATCCATTTAATCCCGGCATATTTAAATCTAAAAGGGCAGCATATAAATTGTTTTGTTCAATAGCAGCAATAGCTTCTTTACCATTAGAAGCTTTAATAATTTTATATTTATTACCGACTGCTTTTTCTAAGAAGTTTAAAATAATATTAGAGTCATCAGCAATTAATAAATTTTTAACTTCTTCTTGAGATGTTCCAAAGTATTGGTTTAAAAGATTATTTATTTTTTCTACCGTTTTACTTAAATTTTCAAAGTCATTACAAATAAATTCTTTGTTACTGGCTTTACCTTGTAATTCATGTTGTAAAAATACTTCGGCTTCTTGCATAAATCCTAAATACTTTGCTTCACTTTTCATACTATGAGCGAGAATAGCATAATTATTCCAATCCTCATTATTTTTATATTGCTTCAAATTAGCCAGTTTATCATTCAAAGAATCTTTAAATTCTTTTAACCCTTCGTTGTATGAATCCATATCTCCCCATAATTCTAAGCTTGCGGCAACATCTACATGATTTGCTTTTAATAATTCTTCTTTATTCATGATCTTTTCCTCCTAAAAATTTATTTAAAACTCGATCTAATTGATTTTTATCAATCGGTTTAGATAAATAATCATTAAATCCGGCATTTATATATTTTTCTTCTGTACCTTCAATAGCATCAGCGGTTAAAGCAATAACTGGTATATCAAAATTATCCATTTCTTGTAATTTTTGTAAAGTTTCAACTCCGTTCATTTTCGGCATCATAATATCCATTAAAATGATATCAAAAGTTTGATTTTCAACTTTTTCTAAAGCTTCAAAGCCACTTTCTGCAGTAGTTACATTAAAATTATAAGGTTTAAGAATTTGAATAGCGACTTTTAAATTAATTTTAGAATCATCAACAATTAAAATTCGTTTACCAGTATGTTTACTATAATCAATTTCATTTTCTTCAAGCACTTCTTTAGCTTCTTCCATACTAATAATTTCTTGTTCTAAATAAATTCTAAAATTAGAACCAACTCCAAATTCACTTTGGACATTTATTTTACCACCCATCATTTCAGTTAAACTTTTGGTAATAGCAAGCCCTAAACCAGTTCCCTCAATCGTAGTATTTCTATTTTCATCAATTCTTTCAAATTTAGAAAATATCTTATTAAGATCTTCTTTTTTAATTCCATGTCCAGTATCTTTGACAGAAATATAAAGAAGACAAGTTTTTTCAGCAAGATGATTAATACAATTGACAGTAAATGTTATTTCGCCTTTATCAGTATATTTAACAGCATTAGTAAGCAGATTTAATATAATTTGCTTAACTTTACCAATATCACCTTTTAAAGTACCAGGTAGGTCAGGGGAGAGATTTAATTTTAATTCGATAGGTTTTTCTCCAATTCTTGGTTCTATCAGTTTACCTAAGGAAAGGAATATTTCTTTAGGATTATATTCTTTTTCTATAATTTCCATTTTATTAGCTTCGATTTTGGATATATCTAAAATACCATTTACTATTTCTAATAAGTTTTGAGAAGCTTCGATTACATCTTTAGCAAATTCTTTATTTTCCTCTAAACTGTTGGAAGTTAACATACAATCACTAAATCCTACAATCGCATTAAGAGGAGTTCTAATTTCGTGTGACATATTTGATAAAAACTCCGTCTTAGCTCTGTTAGCTTTTTCAGCCTGATCTTTAGCAATATTTAACTGTTCTATCATTTTTACATCAGGATTTTCAATGGTGAAATACATTAAGAAAACTATAAACGCATGACCAGCAGTTATTATTAAAATTGATCTATCATAACTTTGGATTGTAACAATAATAGCTAGGATTACAATGCATGCAATGATTGTTATGTATTTTTTTTGCTTAAGTTTTTTAAAATTTTTTAAACATCGGATAATCCAATCCAAACCTATTAATCCACAAGCAAAAATCAAAATATTTACTCCAGTTCCATAAGTATAAGTTAAACCATTTTCATTATAAACATATAGGGGAAAAGCTAAACATATGATACACATAATTATGGCTAAAGTAATTGAGTATTTACTAATTTTTTTAAAATAAAGCATATTTTTTTCATCGTTTTTGGGATTAAAATTTTTATTTGAAATTAATAATACATAACTATTAAATAACATAGACCAAATAAGAATATATGCCAAATAAGATTTTAAAATTATCATGGAAAGGATATAATGAGTATTTACCATATCTACTGCAAAGTAACATCCAATTTCCAAAAGTAATCCAATAATATTTCCAATGATAAGCCATTTATAAATATTATTTTCAATTGATTTAATATGGGGTTTAGTAAAATACATAATTGCTAGTAGACCAATAAAAAATAAACTGCATATTGGAAAAGCCATAAAAGTTTTCATAAACTACCTCTTTTTATTTTTTTCTTGTCAAACTTAATTCGTTATCTTCTCCATATATTATAATATTTTCAGGTAAAATTGTAAATCTATTAAAATAATCTTCTTCAAGAATGTCTGTTTGATATAAGTTATTATCTTTAGTTAAATAATATCCTTCTTTTTCATTTGGCAAAGATAAGTAATCTCTTTTAGCAGTAATCGGATTTGTTTTAAAATTTGTAATAAATCTAGTTCCTATTAAATATTCCATTCCTGGGATTGTCATATTTTCAATGTATTTTAAAATTTCTTGTAATTTAAAAGGATTTTGCCATTCTTGTTTTGGAACAATTATAATAGCAGGATATTCCATATTGTCTTTTCCAAATTTTATAACTTCGGCTTCAACAACTCCTGGATGTTTTAAAATTTCTTCTTCAATATCAAACATTGTATAGGTGTTATTATTGTTTTTAAAGCAATCAGTTTCCCGTCCAAAAATTCTATAACTTCCATCATCGTATTTAATACCTATATCTCCAGTATGAATCCATCCATCGGCAGCAAAAAGATTTTTGTTTTTTTCTTCATCCATATAACCTGCAGAAGCACTAGGAGAATAATATTCTACAATCCCTCTAGTATTATTAGGTAATTCTTCTCTAGTTATTGGATCTACAATACGATATTGGCAACCTGGCATTGGACGAACTGTAACATTACCACCCACATCATATTTTTCAGACAATGATGACATACTATTTGATTCAGTCATTCCGTAACCTTGAACGATATATTGAATTCCTAATTTTTTGGCAGCTTCTCTATATTTTTCCATAGCAGCTGGTGCTATAGCTTCACCACCAACACAAATATATTTGACATGTTTTAATGAATTCGGTTTTAAATCAGCTTCTGTTAATGTAGCTAAATGACTTGGAGCTACAACAGCAATATTTGCTTTAGAATCAATTAAATCTTTAGCAAAAGCAAACCGATCATATTTTGGTTTATAAATATTTGTAGCACCGCATACAAAACCTGCATGTAAACTATGAACTGTACCTGTAGCGTAAAATATTGGGATAAAAACAGCATTTCTATCTTTTACTTGAAAATCGAACCAACTTTCATCATACATTTTTGCCATTTTTGTTAAACCATCAGCATAAGTTTTAACACATTTTGGAACAACGCTTGTTGTTGCACCGGTTAAAAAATAAGCAGCTATTTTTCCTTCTTCATAAGGAAATTCAATATTTTCTTTGATTTTTGAGCTATTTTTGGCAAATTCTTTTAAACGAATAAAGTTAATATTTTTCGGAAGATATTTTCCACTTTTAACATAATTATCTAAAAAATCCCCTTTAGGAACTTGTCCTGTTTTTTTACCTATGTAAGCCACTGCTGGATTCATATAATCTGTTACTGAAGTAATAATTACATTTTTAATTCCTGATTTTTGTAAATTTTTCATTAATTCTTCTGTTATAAAGCCATCAAATATAACCGCTGTTTTACAATTAAATTCATTTACATATTTATCAGTAAATGCCGTTAAAAAACCTGGTCCAACTGGTGCAGCAATTTTATTAGCATCAATTGCTCCATAAAAAGCATTAACCGAAGATACAATTGATGGTGCTGATATTATAATTGCTTCAGCATTTTTTTCATCAAGATTTAAAAAACCTTTTTTATAATCTTCAAACATTTTAAAAGTTTCATCGTAAGTAAATTTGCTTCCAAAATATTCTTGAGCAATTACTTTGCCATTATTTTCATTTCTTCTTTTAAGATCGTCAACTATTCTTATTTTTGGGTTTTCAATTTTTATTTCATTTTCATTTTTCATAATATTTCCTCCGAATTCTAAAAACATAATAATATTAAAAAAAAAGC
>CAZQAO010000046.1:0-6871 GCA_964591225.1 uncultured Muribaculaceae bacterium
TATTGTAAAAATATATGGCATATGTTAGAATAATTTTGGAAAAAATTTATGACCCGTTGGTGAAGTGGTTTAACACGCCACCCTCTCAAGGTGGTATTCGTGGGTTCGAAACCCATACGGGTTACCAAAGAAAATTCATTCGAACATAACGTTCGAATTTTTCATTTTATAAACAATAAAAAAATATTTACATATACCCCCTATAAGTGTAAAATAAGAATAGAGGTGTGCGTATGGCTCAAGAAATTATAAAATGTTCTAAAGAAAAACATAGAACAGAAAAAGAAAAGGATAGACTTATAAAAAGATTAAGAATTATTGAAGGACAAGTAAGAGGCGTGAATCAAATGATTGAAAAAGATCGCTATTGTGATGAAATTTTAATTCAAATTTCAGCAATAGATCAGTCTTTAAAGAGTATTGGTAAAGAAATTATTAAAAATCATTTAGAAACTTGTACTAAAAATGATTTCATCAATAAAAAAGAAAATACGATTGAAGATATTATGGACTTATTTAGCCGGCTGTAGATATTAATGACATAGAAAAATTTAATTTCTATGTTTTTTAATGGGTATTTTTAAATCAGTTATGTGCATAAAATAGTCATCTAGTTTACATATAAATTGTGTAAATAAATTGACTTTTATGTGTAATATTTACACTCTGTTTGCTATAATAGATATAGAAAATAGGTGAGAGCGATGAAAAGACTAAAAATCAATAAACGATTAACGTATTTATGTTTAGTTTTCTTATTGACATTTTCTAGTGTTTTTGTTGGTAAAGCCTATGGATTTCCAGGAAATTTAGGAGAATTTTCTATCGAACACATTGTCGAAGAAGATGGTTTACTTTATTTATATGCCACGCCTTCTCAAAATGCAGTTTCTTATAAAGCGGTTGGTATGGATAGTACCGGTAATACTGTTTATGAGCAAACAAGTGAATCTAATGTTATAGAATTAAAAGATTTATATATGAGTTATCAAGATACTTTAACTTTCCAAGTTTATGCTTATAATAAAAACGGCAATTATATTATTTCTTCTAATGATTATGCTTATATTATGAAAGATTTGTCATTTGGTAAAGGAACGGAACATTATAACGAAAAAGGTCATGATTTTGTTATTGGTTTTGATGGCAATAGTAATTTAGCTAATTATACAATTGATGTATACTATGAAAATGCCTTATTAGAGCAAGTACCAGTAGTAAATAATATTGCAGCTGTTAGTCATGAAGTTATTGATAATTTATCCGGAACAGTTTTATTAAAATTAAATAAAGATGGCAAAAGAATCTTAAATGTTTTCTCTTTGTATGCCAATAGTCCTTTAGTAGGTAATATTGCTATTACGAACTTACAAAATGTTAATTCATTTTCTTGGGACGACTTAGAAATTGATTTTCAAGGGGGAGAAAATGCTACTAAATTACAAGTTAATTTATATAAAAATGGGGCTTTAGCTAATCGTTATGAAACTGAATATAAAAAAGATCCAATTATTTTACCAGCCACATTTTTTGAAGAAAATACTGATTATACTTTAGAGTTAGCAGCTATTTATAAAGATTATAATGAAATTGCTAAAAGAGTAAATGCTTTAGTTCATATTGGCTATAAACAAACAGTAAAACCAGTGTATGTCAATTATGATTATAAACATATTAAAAAAGGAACGTTAGTTTCTTTAAAAACTAATACGGAAGATGCTGATATTTATTATACATTTGATGGTAGTGAACCTACTACTAGTAGTTATTTATATAATAGTCCTTTTGTAATTACCGATAATGTTACTATTAAGACTAAAGCTTTTCGAAAAAATATGTATGATAGTGAAGTAAATACTTATGATTTTAATGTGGGAGATAAACCTTTAGTTGTTTATTTAAGTCCTTCTAATCAATATGATAATCAAGGAGTAATAGAAGCTGGATATTCTACGGAAAAGAATGAAATGAATAAAATAGCTGATTATTTAAAATCTTATTTGGAATCTTACGGAGTCAAAGTTTATCGCAATCAACCTGCTGCGGGAATTAATGCTTGGGTAGAAGAGAGTAATTATGTTAAAAGTGATTTACATTTAGCAATTCATTCCAATGCTAGTTTAACTCATGATGCTCATGGCATCGAAATGTATGTTGGTAAAGCTACTTCTCAGTCTTTATCAATTGCTAATAAAATATATAATAATTTATATGAAATGTATCCTTATAAAGATGAAACAAGTAATAGAGGAGTAAAATATAGTGGTACTTCTTTAGGAGAAGCAAATGATTCCTTTTTACCTTGTGGTACGTTAATTGAAATTGCTTATCATGATAATTATAATGATGCCAAATGGATTGTTGATCACTTAGAAGAGATTGCCAGAAATATTGGTGATTCAATATTAGAATATTATCAAGTAAAATAGTGAGTTTTTTGTCCGAATTATAGGAAATATGATAAAATAACTTTGGTGGTTTTTATGTTAAAAATTACGGATGTAACTGTTAAAGTTTTAGATAAAACAATTTTAGACCATTTTAATTTAGAGATAAAACCAGGAGAGATTCATGCTCTTATGGGCCCGAATGGTGCTGGAAAATCTACGATAACTAAGGTGTTAATGCGTGATCCAGCTTACCAAATTACTAAGGGTTCGATTATATATGATGACCAAGATTTACTATCTTTAACGACAACGGAAGTAGCAAGGTTAGGTATGTATTTAATTAGCCAAAACCCAATTGAAATTGCTGGTATTAGTAATTCGGAAATGCTTCGTACCGCTTTAACGGATATGGGTAAAATGAATATGAATGTTTTAGAGTTTCATCGGAAAATGACTAGTATTTGTGAAAAACTTAATTTACCAAAAGATTTTGTCCATCGCGATATTAATTATAATATGAGTGGCGGTGAAAAGAAAAAAATGGAATTACTTCATTTATGGATGCTCGAACCAAAATTTATTATCTTAGATGAAATTGATTCGGGTCTAGATGTCGATTCGTTAAAATTAGTTGCTCATTCTTTATTAGCATATTATGAACAATATAAACCATCTATTTTAATAATTACTCATCAAAAAAGTTTATTAGATATTTTAAAACCCCAATATGTTCATGTTCTGCGTAATAAACAAATTGTAAAAACGGGTGATTATAATTTAGCAAAAACTATCTTTTTACAAGGTTTTTCTGGGGCAGGCATTATGAGTGAAAGTGATAATCATGAATAAAATAATAGTAAGCCAAAAAGAATTGAAATTAGAAAATACGATAGTGGGTATTACAGAATTTCAAGAAAAAGATTGTTTGTTTCATATTTTAGGTGATGTGACGATTGGTCTTTTTACGATTCCTAGATGTTTACATTTAAAACTAGTTTTACATGAATCAGCCCATTTGTTATTGGAATACCGGGGCGTACTTGTAAATCATAATCTAAATATAGAGATTGTGGAAGACCAAAATTCTTCGGTCGATTGTCATCTAGCTTTTGCTTTTAAAAAAGAAAATGAAGTAACTATTCAAAATATTGCTAATTCTTCTTGTACCCATACTAATATTTTAGTTCGAACTATTGAAAAGGGGGGTAACCTAGTTCTTAAAGCTGAAGGAATTATTAAAGAAAAGACAGTGGATAATATTTATTTAGAAGATATTAAAGCTCTTACTAATCATGCCAATCGAATTAAAATAATGCCTAATTTACTAGTTAAAACTAATTCGGTAACTGCTAAACATAATACAACTATTAGTCCGTTACAAATGGATGAACTATTTTATTTATTAAGTAAAGGATTGAGTCAAGAATCATCTGTCAAACTAATTGAAAATGGTTTTCTAACTTCAATTTTAAAAATAGATGCGATTAAAACAGGGGAGGTGATGTATAATGAATCGTGAAGATTTTCCAATGTTGCAACAAGATATTATTTATTTAGATAATGGTGCAACTACTTTAAAACCTCAATGCGTAATTGATAAAACTGTAGAATATTATGAAAAATATAGTGCTAATGCTCATCGAGGAGATTATGATATCTCTTATAAAGTAGATCAAGAGTATGAAAACACTAGACGTTTAGTTAAAGATTATATTAATGCTAAATACTTAGAAGAGATTGTTTTTACTGCAGGTTCGACTGAAAGTTTAAATTTAATTGTTCAAGGCTTTTTTGCTCATTTATTAGAACCAGGTGATGAAGTTTTAATTACTAAATCAGAACATGCTTCTAATGTTTTACCTTGGTTTCATTTAGCTAATACCTTAGGTATTAAAGTAAATTATATTCCTCTAGATGATAATCATTATGTCACTTTAGAAAATGTCAAAAAAGCTATAACTCCTCATACTAAAGTAATCAGTCTAGCTCATATAACTAATGTCATCGGTGATGTTCGTCCTCTTAAAGAAATTACTAAATTAGCTCATCAAAATAACATTTTTGTGGTAGTTGATGGTGCTCAAAGTATAGGGCATATTAAAACCGATGTAACCGATTTAGATATTGATTTCTTAGCTTTTTCTGCTCATAAAATGTGTGGACCAACGGGAGTAGGAGTCTTATATGGTAAAAAAGAATTATTAGAAGATGTCGAACCATTAATTTTAGGTGGCGGTATGAATGAATCTTTTGATAACGAACATGAAGTTTATTTTAAAGATCTTCCTGCTCGTTTAGAAGCGGGAACCCCAAATATTGCGGGAGTTATTGCTTTTGGTGAAGCCATAAAATATATTAATAAAATTGGTTTAGATAATATCTCAGATTATGAACATAAACTGCGGAAGTATTTAATTGATAAATTAATTGAAATTCCTTATTTAGATATTATTAATATCGAAAGTGATAGTGGTATTGTTACATTTAATGTCAATAATATTTTTAGTCAAGATGTCGCTTATTACTTAAATAAATATAATATTTGTGTTCGAGCAGGAAGTCATTGTGCTAAAATTTTAAAAAATGAAGTAGGAGTAAATAATACTTTACGGGTAAGCTTATATTTTTATAATACTTATGAAGAAATAGATATGTTAGTAGAATTATTAAGTGATAAAGATAAGATATTAAAGGAGATGTTATAATGGATGAGAATTTAAAACGAGAAATTATTTTAGATCATTATCAAAATCCTAAACATCGAGGTATCGTTAATAATAAAGAATATATTAAAGTAAATAGTAATAACGAATCTTGTATCGATAATATTGATCTTTATCTTTTAGTGCAAGATAACCAAATCAAAGATATTCAATTTTCTGGAGAAGCTTGTGCTATATCTACTTCTTCAACTTCGATTATGATTGAAAATTTACTCGGTAAAACTATCGAAGAAGCAATTAGCTATATTGATAATTTTGAAAATATGGTTAACGAAAAAGATTATGATGCCGACTTATTAAATGAAGGGATTGTCTATCAAGATATTTATAAACAAAATAATCGAAAACACTGTGCTTTATTACCTTACAAAGGTATTAAAAAAGCTTTAGCTGATTACTTAAAGAATAATTCTTGACTTTTAACATAATATTATAATATAATCAACTTGTTATTAAAAAGGAAAGAGATTGTATCCACAATCCACCTGATTGCCAAGTAGCAATAGGTTAAAGGCCGATAAAAAAATAATCTGGTTTTTAGGTGGATACTCGGTATCTGCCTTTTATAATGTATGGAGGTGCATTTATATAGCAAATAATAAAAACGAGTTGCCTATTAATGATCAAATTAAAGTGCCTGAATTGATGGTAATTGGTCCCAATGGTGAACAAATGGGATTAAAAAAATTAGAAGATGCTTTAACCCTTGCCAATTATGCGGGATTAGATTTAGTTTTAATGAATGCTGGTAGTACTCCCGCTGTAGCTAAAGTAATGGATTATAATAAATATAAGTACGAGCGTCAAAAAAAACAAAAAGATGCGCAAAAAAGACAACGAGAAACTAATAAAGAAATGAAAGAATTCCGGTTATCGGTAACTATTGATATTCATGATTTTGAAACTCGGAAAAAAAATGCGGCATCATATTTAGAAAAAGGGCATAAAGTTAAAGGGTTTATTCGTTTTAAAGGAATCCAACTTCGTCATACCGAACTTGGACGGGATGTATTAAATAAATTTGCTGATGCTTTAAGTGATTATGCAGATGTAGAAGTTTCTCCCAAAATGGATGGAAAAAGTATGTATATCATTTTAGCTCCTAAAAAAGATAAGTAGAAAGAAGGATGTTATTATGGCCAAAGGACCAAAACAAAAAACTCATAAAGCGAGTAGTAAAGTTTTTAAAAAGCGAAAAAATGGAACACTTTCTTATAAATTAAGTGGTGGTAATCATAAAACTAGTAAAGATACTGCTAAACAAGTTAGACAAAGACGTAATAAAGGAACATTAAGTAAAGGAGATACTGACAGAATTAAGTCAGTTATCTAGTGAGGAGGTTAAATAGTGACAAGAGTTAAAGGCGGAAATGTAGCTAAAAATAGAAGAAAAAAAGTTTTAAAACAAGCCAAAGGTTACTTTGGTAGTAAACATAGATTATATAAAACAGCTCAAGAACAAGTTTTTCATAGTGAAACCTATGCTTATCGTGATCGTAAACAAAATAAAAGAAATTTTCGAAAACTATGGATTACTCGTATTAATGCTGGTTGTCGGGATAATGACATTAGTTATTCTAAATTCATTAATGGTTTAAATATTGCGGGAATTGAAGTCAATCGTAAAATGTTATCAGAACTTGCCATAGATGATCCTAAATCTTTTACGGAATTAGTTAATGTTGCTAAAGATGCGTTAAAAAGTGGTCAAAAACCAGCAGTAAAAAATGATAAAACCGAAAAACCTAAAGTAGAAGT
>CAZQAO010000047.1:0-6792 GCA_964591225.1 uncultured Muribaculaceae bacterium
CTTCATTTTCCTCAGGAATAACTGTTTCCTCTTCAGGAATTATTTCGCTTTCCTCTGGTACAGTTTGTTCTGCTTCAGATTCAGCACTTGGTTCTTCTGGTGTAATTGTTTCACTTTCAGGAAAAACTACATCGTTTTCTTCTGGAGTAACCATTTCTTCATCCGGTGTTACTTCATTTTCTTCAGGAATAATTGTTTCTTCTTCAGGAATTACTTCCTCTTCGGGAATAATTTCTTCTGTCGGAGCAATTACTTCTTCTATTTCAACAACTTTTTCGTCGATAATTGGAGTATTTACAATTGTTTGATCATCAGTTTTTGCTTCCGTTTCTACTTTCTTACTAGAAATAGCTGATTTTGTAGTATTCATTTCTTTAGCTACCACTGTATTTTCTTTTTTAGTTTTAATAGCTGATACAGTATTAGCACTTACTAAACTAGCATTAGAAAGCAATGTAGATGATACTAAAATAGTAGCAGTAATTTTTTGCACATTTTTGTTCATTTTTTTCCTCCTCTTTTTATTATATTCAAAACATCAACTTTATTTAAAAAGTTGGCTGCTTGTACTTGTATTATAATATGCTTTGAATATCTTTGTAAACATAAATATATACTTATTTGTATACCAAAAATTGTCAAATACATTAAATCAAAAAATTAATTTTAAATCTAACTTGACACCATTTTCTTCAAAAATAGAAGAACGAAAGCCATTAAAGCTCCAACCAAAAGGAACATTTTCATCTTGCCATAATTCAATATCTTTAAAACAAGACTGACAATTAATAGCTTCAATTATACAATAAAATTGTAAAGCTTCTTGTAAAGATAAAATTTCATGAATTCCTAAAATCAATTTAAAAGTTCTTCTTTAGTTTGTAAAAAAGCAATATAATTCCGAGGAAGTTGTAATATTATCATAGTTCATAAAACCACCCTTTTATAAAGAATCTTAACATAAAAATAGAAATATTTCTCATACTATAAATGGTGAATTTATGAACAATCAAGAATATAATGAAAAATTATTTTCTTTTATCGAAAAAGCTACTTGTGCTTTTACCGGTATTCAAGAAATAAAAAAGATTTTATTAGCCAATAATTATATAGAATTAGAAGAAAATAAAAATTGGCATTTAAAATTAAATAAAAATTATTTTATTACTCGTAATGATTCTTCTTTAATTGCTTTTCAAACTAAAAAAAGTGATTCTTTTCATATTACTTGCACTCATATTGATACCCCAGGGTTTTTAATTAAACCGAAAAATGCTATTTATGAAAAAAATTATTTAAAAATAAATGTAATGCCTTATGGTGGTCTTTTAAATTATAGTTGGTTAGATGAACCATTATCAATAGCAGGAAGAGTAATCTATAAAAAAGGTAATCACCTTTATAAAGAGATTATTGATTTAAATACTCCTTTACTTTGTATTCCTAGTGTAGCTATTCACCAAAATACCAATGCTAATAAAGATTTAACTTTAAATAATCAAATTGATATGATTCCTATTATCGCTTTAAGTGAGAAAAAAGATCCTATTAAAGAATTAATTAAAAAAGAATTACATCTTACTAAAGAAGAAATATGTGATTACGACTTATTTTTATATAATTTAACTAAACCTATTTATATTGGTATGGATCAAGAAATGATTTTAGCCCCAAGAATTGATGATTTATCTTGTGTATTTAGTGCTTTACAAGGTTTTATGCAAGGTAGCAAAACCAAAAATTTAAATATTTTTTGTACTTTTAATAGTGAAGAAATAGGATCTCTTACTAAAGATGGAGCTGATTCTTCTTTTCTTATGGATACTTTAAAACGGATTAGCAAAGATTTAAATTTAGATCTGGCGCAAATAATTAGTAATTCGACGATTTTAAGTGCTGATAATACCCATGCTACCCACCCTAATCATCCTAATAATAGTGATATTAATAATGAAGCGTTTTTAAATGGCGGAGTAGTTATTTCTCGAGATAATTATTCATCAACAGATAGTATTACTTCTTCGCTTTTTAAAGAAATATGTCGTAAATCTAAAGTTTGTTATCAAGATTTTGCCACGAAAAATGATATGAGTAGTGGTAGTACGCTATCGGGGATTAGTTTAAGACATGTTAGTATCGATTCTATTGATATTGGCTTAGGGCAATTAGCAATGCATGGTGCTAAAGAAATTATGGGTAGTAAGGATTCTTATTCTTTATATTTAGCATTACGAGAATTTTATAAAACCAAAATAAAAAAAGAAAAAGATCGCATTCAATTTCTTTAATAAAAACTATTAGTCAAAATAAGCATAATATCTTTTATTTTTTGATAATCTTCTTTAGAAATAGGATTAATTTTTAATAGTTGGTGATAATTAATATCTAAGGGCTTTAAAGTAATTAAATCATATACTAAAGAAATTATTTCCTTTCTTTTTTCTAGAGGTATACTTTCAATATAGTGATTTAAATGGTCAATTAAAGTTTTCATTCTATTATTAAGGGGCGATAAGTAAGCAAAATTATCATTTTGAATTACCCAACTAAATAAATCATGTTCTAAAAAACCCAGTTGATAACTAAAAATAAATTGAATATCAGTTTCATTATAAAATAAATAACCAACGATACTAAATTTGGGAACATAAGTTTTGATTTTCTTTTGAATAGCTAAAAATTCTTTAGTTTTAAAAACTTCTTTCGGTAAACCTGGTCCATCATAATTATATACTTTTATAATTTTTTCTTGATCTTTTTTATTACAATATATTGCGGCATACATAGCGAGATTGCCGCCCTTAGAATGACCCCCTATAAAAATAGTATCCGTCGTTTTGCTACTTATTTCTTCGACATAATTCTTAGCTTCTTGTTGGGAAGGTATAACCGTTAAATAACTTAAATTAAAATTTTCTTTCCAACCAGTAAGAGTAGCATCAGTTCCACTAAAAGCAATATATCTTTGGTTACTAGGTAAAATAAAAGTCATAGCTCCAAATTGTTTTTCTATTTTTACATCATTTATTCTTTTATAATTAGTAACTTTAATATCTTTATAACGGGTAGTATTATAAATACTTTTTAATAGTTTCTCAGAATGTTGATAAAATATATTATTATTTATATTAAATGGTTGATATTTTAAATATAAATCATGAATTGTTACCTCTTCATCATATTGAAGACAATCATCAAATTTTAAATAAGCTAAAGCACAAAAAATTAAACTATCTATATTATTAAATTCTTTGGTTAATAAAGAATAATTCTGCCATTTTTTTACGTAGGAAAATAAGTTTTCCATGATATCACCTATATTAAAATATGTAATGAGTAAAAATTTGACAAATTATTAAAAAATAGATAGTATGAAAATAATAGTGATATTTGAGGTACATTTATGAACAAAAAACAGATGAAAAAAAAGGCGATGAAAGCATTTAAAAAAAATTATTGGCGGTGTGTTGCTGTCGCTTTTTTAGTTAGTATTTTAGGGGGATTTTATTTAATATTCCCGCATAGTTTTACCAGTCACGATACCAACTTTAATATAATGGGTGAACTATTTGAATCTATAACTCATATTTCTATTTCTACTTATCATCCTACTAGAGGGATATTAGCTAACTTATTTAATAATATTACTGCTTCAGGTAATTTTATATTTGGGATTCTAAATTCTTTAAATCAACTCTTCTTTCATGAACATATTAAAGCAGGTATTATTATTCTTTTAGGAGCTATACTAACTTTTTTATATTGGTTTTTTATTCGTCAAGTTCTTATTGTTGGTGAAAATCGCTTTTTCTTAGAAAATAAAAATCATTTTAAAACCCCTTGGAATCGGATATTCTTACCCTATAAAATTCATCATTTAAAAGAAATAAGTTGTACTATGGCACGTAAAACTATCTATGAATGGCTTTGGTGGCTAACTATTATTGGTGGTATTTGGAAACATTATGCCTATGCTTTAGTTCCTTATATTATTGCTGAAAATCCAGGAATAACTGGTAAAAAAGCCATCCAACTTTCACAAGAGATGATGAAAGGTAAAAAATGGCAGTTATTCTTACTAGATTGTTCATTTCTTTTATGGTATATCTTAGATTTATTAACTTTTCATTTATTAAGTATCGTCTTCGTAAGACCTTATCGCAAATGTTGTTTAATTGAATTTTACTTTGCTGTTAAAAAAGAAGCTAAATCTAAGCAAATTAGCAATTGTGAATTACTTTGTGATGATGCTTTATTATTAAAAAAAGCCATCTATGATGATAAAGATTTTATGTATCCTGTTACTAAAAGTAAAATAAATCTTAAAGCTAAAGATCAAACTAATTATAGTATTACTTCTTATATTTTATTATTTTTTATAGCAGCGATTATCGGATGGCTTTGGGAAGTAGGTTTTCATTTATTTCGTTATGGTTCTTTAGTTAATCGAGGAGTCTTACATGGGCCTTGGTTACCAATATATGGTTATGGGATGATTTCTCTTTTAATATTACTAAAAAAATTCCGTAATAAGCCTTTTTTAACATTTATATTAGCTATGCTTATATGTGGTGTTATCGAATATAGTACTTCCGTATATTTAGAATATTCGAAAGGATATAGTTGGTGGGATTATGATGGTTACTTTCTAAATATTAATGGACGAGTTTGTTTAGAAGGAGTAATTGCTTTTGGTTTAGGAGGATGTGCTTTTATTTATTTCTTTGCTCCTGCTATTGAAACATTTTTAGAAAAAATAAATAAAAATGTCAAAATTATCTTATGTGTTATTTTAATTTCCGGCTTTATAATAGATTCTATTTATACCACTGATCACCCTAATTCTGGGGAAGGTATTACGAAAACCATCGAAGTAGCAATTAAAAAAGATATAGATTTTTTATAACCTATATCTTTTTTTAATCACATTGATAACCATCCGCAGTTAATGAACTAGTAAAGTCTTTATACCATATATGTAATTGGTTTCCATCCGCATCAGTTGGTATTCCTTTTTCGAATATTTGAATTAATTGGTGTTCGTTATCTTTAAATTCTATTGTTTCATTCTCTGATGCTTGGTAATCTTTTTTAATAGCATTATATTCTTCTTCGGTGTATGGAGTTATTACTTTTTGATCATAACCTTCTATCTCGCCGGTACTATCTACATGTAGTATATAGGCATCTTCATTAGTTTCATTTACTTTTTTACAAGTAATTGTTTTTTCTAAAGATTTACAATTACAATTCTCTAATTTCTTCCCTTGATTCATAATAATTAATCCTATTAATACAATCAGTAATAAAATGATAACTGTTACTAAGGCAATAACTATTATATTTTTATTAGCTTTTTCATTATTTTTTTCTTCTTTCTTCATCTGCTACTCCTCCTTTTTATATAGATTATTTCGATAATAACTTATTACCTAGGTCCACCAGGTCCACCACCTATAACATAACCAGTTGATGCATTACAACGATTTTGACATTCTCTTGGAACATGATCAGGAGGGCCATCGTCATCGTGACACAAACTCATACATGCAACCTGATCTGCATAACAAGTTCCAGTCGAATCACACAAAAATCCTCCTTCACCCGGATTACAGCTCGGATCATACGGGTTATCACATCCAGGAGTATTCGGGTCGGTTGGACATGCTTGATTATTACAAGATGCGCCTCCATAATTTCTATCAAAACCAGGACAACTTATATTTCCATCATATATTGAATAAGCAAATTGATTATATGTTCCTCCGCCACAACTAGCACTACATAAGTTGCCATCTACATAATAGACACTATTGCTACTACAACAAGAGAAATTATTACATAATGAACCTCCTGATGCACTATCTTGATTTGGACATCTACCATGGTTATAGGTTGAATAAGCATAACGATTATATGTTCCTCCGTCACAACTAGCACTACATGAAGAACCATCTACATAATAGACACTACTACAACAATCTTGAGTATTACATGCACTTCCTTCTGATAAGGTATCGCGATTTGAACATCTGCTTCCGTCATAGGCAGAATAAGCATAACGATTATATGTTCCTCCGCCACAACTAGCACTGCATGAAGAGCCATCTTGATATGTTACGTTACTACAACAATCTTGAGTATTACACATTTGGCTTAAGTTATTAGATATTAATTGACAACTATTGGTTCTGGTTTGAACTCCGCCACCGCAGGCTTTACTGCAACTAGTCCATTCACTATAAACATTTGCTCCATCGGCGGTATTTCCCATTGATTTGATTTCAGATATATTTCCTAACTTATCTACTCCTACTGTCCAGCCATAATAACTGGTTCCACAACTTCTTGGAAAATCTTTCTTTGTAGTAAATTTACTTTTATCTGTTGGTTGTTTTGGATCATTCGTTATTAAATATCTATATTCCTTAAATCCTACTCCCGTATCTGTTGAACCTGAAGCTTCTATTTTAATTCTTCCGGTTGGATTAGTTCCACTTACATTCCCTATTGATCCTGCGGTAGGTGTTGTTGGTCCTTCTTTATCCACATATACATTTATGGTTTTACTACATGTGGTTTTATTTCCTGCATTATCTACCATTTCATTACTTACTGCTTTCGTTTTAGTTGTGCCACTTGTATATTCATATTTTTGACTCGCTATTGTACATCCACTTGTTTGATCATTACATTGCATAGTTATTGTTCGATCTTTATTAGTCCACTCTGTTGACTCTCCAGTATAACTACAATTTGGAGCTTTTGTATCTCTTTTAACTACTACACTAC
>CAZQAO010000048.1:0-6553 GCA_964591225.1 uncultured Muribaculaceae bacterium
AAGATAACAAGTATGATATAGATGTTAAAGAATATGATGTTATAAAAATGGTTATTGCTTTTAAAGGTAAAAAAGTTAAAATTGAAACTAGGAAATAAAAATATAATTAAAAGAAAAGGAGCTGATTAAGGGAATAAAGGACAATAGCAATTAAGTGAATACTAAAATATCGCATTTCTATCTTTATAATATACTACGTATGCATACTTAATAATTATAGCTATCGTTTCATTTATTCTAATTGTTCTTGCATATTTTAATCTTGTATTTGATATTACTTTATTTTTATTCATTGCTCTTTTTACTTGTTGATATACCCGAATTTATTCCATCTACCTTTTAGTCCTTTCTATTTCCCTTTCCTTTTCTTCTGTTATTTTATCTTTCTTGTCTAATAAAGGCTGATATTTCGCTTTAGCATTTGCGAGAAAATTTTCTATTGCTATTTTTAATTACTTATCTCTTATGTTTATTTTGCTTTCTAATAATTGATATTCATATTTTATTAACTTATTTTCTTCTTTTACTTCTTTTTATTTATTTGCTAACTTTTCATAATCTTTTTCAAACTCCTTTTTATAATTTGTTGCCATAATATCATCACTCATTTCGCATATCATATTATACCGAACTCTAGGTTTAACTTTTCGCTTCCAGGATAAACATAAATTAGCAAAATAACAAAATAGTATATGAAAAAATGCTATTTTCTGATATGATAAAAACAAGTGGTAAAATAAAATGTCAAGAATATCAAAATAGTTAAAAGAACTTAAACAAAAGTTTGAAATAGAAGAATATATAGAAGACAAAAGGAATCAAGGATATGTACTACATTCATTATAAGAAATATTAATAGTAGTAATATTAGCTTTAATGGCAAATTATAATACTTTCGTTGAAATACATTTATTTGCTAAGCAACATTATGAATGGTTGAAAAAATATTTAATTTTTGAATATGAATTACCTTCTATATCTACATTTAAAAGAGTAATTGCAATAATAAATCCAAAAGAATTAGAAGTTATATGTAACGAAGTGTTTTTAAAATTTATAAAGGCTTATAAGGAAAAATTATTATTTAAAGATATAAATATAGAGATAGAAGATATAAATTCATCAGATGGTAAAACAGCAAATAGTTCTTCAAGAAAAACAAGAGATGGAGATATAGCAAAAACCAATGCAATGAGTGCTTTTTCTGTGAAGTATGAAAGGTGTTTAGCTACAGAATTTATTGATAAAAAAACAAATGAAATTCCAACAGCTCCAACTTTAATATCAAGATTGAAAATCAAAAATGTAATATTTACATTTGATGCTTTAAATACACAAAAAGAAACTATTGAATATATAGCAGGGAATGGTGGATAGAAAATAAATTACATTAGTATTTAGTACAGTATTTGAAGAAGATAAAAATAAATGTTACCTTGAAAACAGTTAAAAAAAACTTAAACATAATAAGAAAATTTTGTTTAAGTATTTTTACTTATTAAAGATGGATACAAGTTAAGTATGAATTCTATTCGCTTTGTCCTTAGTATGGATTTTGAAAATGAATTTGAAAAATTGATAAATAACCTTGTATCTTGTTAATTTATGAATTTATCTTGTTTTGCTTGTTTTTTATGTTATCACATTATTATCTATACTTTTTTAACTGTGAATAGTAATATTTTACTACCTAAAGATACTATTCCGTCATCATAATATCATTATTTTTATATGAAATTTAAAACAAATTGCACATTTTTTCTGTTGATATTTCTATAATAATTCATTAAAAAATTTTTAATACCACCCATTTCATTATGCATACCTATTTGCAAAACTCGTATTAAATTTTTACTCATATTATCTCACTAATTCCTTTGCTAATGTTAGGGCACTATCTATCACCTGATCCATGTTATAATATTTATACTCTCCAAGTCTTCCTCCAAAAATGACTTTATCTTCTTTAGTAGACAATTTTTTATATTTGTTATATAAATTATTATTTTTATCATCATTAATTGGATAATAGGCTTCTTTCGTTGAGTCCCAACTATCAGGGTATTCTTTAGTAATAATAGTTCCTTTAATATTTGAAAAGTAAAAATGTTTATGTTCAATAATACGAGTATAAGGAGTTTCTTTATCAGTATAATTAATAACAGCATTACCTTGATAATTATCTATGTCACTATAAATTTCTTCTTCAAAACGTAGAGAACGATATTCTAATTTTCCATAGCAATAATCATAAAATTCATCTATCATTCCTGTATATAAAACTTTATCTGCCATAGAATTATATTTATCTTTATTATCTAAGTAATTAACTTTTAATTCTATATCACATTTTTTAAGCATTTTTTCAATTATATTTGTATATCCATTAATAGGAATACCTTGGTATTTATCATTAAAATAATTATTATCAAAAATATATCTTACTGGTAATCTATTAATAATAAAACTAGGTAAGTCTTTACAATCTTTTCCCCATTGTTTTTCAGTATATCCTTTAATTAGTTTTTTATAAATATCTGTACCAACTAAACTTATAGCTTGTTCTTCTAAATTTGCTGGTGCTTTTCCATTTAAAACTTTTCTTTGTTTTTCAATAATTTCTTGTGCTTGGCTTGGTGTTGTTATATTCCATAGTTTAGTAAATGTATTCATATTAAATGGTAAGTTGTAAAGTTTTCCTTTATAATTTGCGATGGGTGAATTAATATAATTATTAAATTTAGTAAATTTATTTATATAGTTCCATACTTCTTCATTAGAAGTATGGAAAATATGGGCACCATATTTATGTATGTGAATTCCATTTTTTAACTCTGTATATATATTTCCACCTAAATGATTCCTTTTTTCAATTAC
This sequence comes from uncultured Muribaculaceae bacterium, assembly GCA_964591225.1. GTDB lineage: Bacteria > Bacillota_I > Bacilli_A > RF39 > UBA660 > MGBC108787. The sequence goes on from CAZQAO010000048.1 coordinate 2,878, forward strand.
TAATATTTTTTTCCCTTCTTCGGCCATTATATTGGCAAAAGTAGCACCATAAAGTCCCGATCCTACTACTATATAATCATAATGTTTCATTTATAATACCACCTTTCTGCTACTGCAACTAGTTTTAAAAACTTTTATCATATTTTTTACCAAAAAATTTTGCTTTTAAAAAACTTATTCCTTTTTTCCACCAATTTATTTTTTCCATATAAATAAATGGAATTTCTTTAAATTTATATTTTTTGTAATCTAACCAAACATCAAATAACCTTTCACTAACTCTGCCATAAAATCTAGAATGAAAATCATCATAATGTTTATCTTTCATTCTGGATTCTAATTCAAATAAAATAGAAAATAACCATTCACAATAATCGTTTAAATATTCTTTTTTCATAATAAACATATTAAAAGCGTGCATACTTCTTCTTTTCATAACCTTATTAAGACTATCTTTATATTCTGGATATTTTTCTTTAATAATTTTTATTGTTTCATCTAATGTTTCTACATACATAGTGTGTTTGTAATGATTATAAATTGTTTCTATCCAATATCTTCTTTTTTTTGGCACTATAATGTCATAATTATTTAAATACTGTTCTAATTCTTTTTTTGTAAGAATAGATTCAAACTTATCTTTATTTCTATTTTTTGATGCAAAATATCTTCGGTAATGTACTAAACCAATATAATCTGCATCAATATTTTTCCAAGCCCAATAAAGTCCAGTTAATTCACAAAAAGATGAATTTTTTGATGATATGTTTTCTCCTATGTTATCTCCTTGATACCCTAAATTATCTTTTCCTTCTTTTCCAACTTGTAGTGGCAAATACATCTCATCAGTTGGCATTTTGTATTTTTTATGAGTTGCAACTATTATTTTTATATTTTGTCCCATTTTATACAGCTCCATGACTTTTAATAACTACGCTTATTGTTTTAAATATTATTTTACTATCCAACCCTAAACTGTTCATTTTCATTTGATAATTGTAATTTCTATAATTTCTTTCGTTATAAGCCCACCAACCTGTAACTCCAGGTCTAATACTTTGAATTTTGTCTTTATTTTTATCATCGCTTAATGTCATTCTACCAACATCCATTATAATCCTCCTATTAAATAGTGGCTTTTTTATTACAAAACATATATTTACCACAAAAAACTATCGCAGAATACATTAAGTTCTTAGATAATCAAGTAAATATACATTATTTATATCATGTTTTTGTCGAAATGTAAATACCTTATTTTTTCTGCACTAAATAAAATTCGAAGTAATCAATTGCAAAAGTAAATTCTGCATAAAAAAGTAAAGAAGTGGAATTTAATTATGCAAAATGATATAATATATGAATTGATGGTGCTTAAGGTAAAAAAAATTATGAAAAATATAGTGTATTTATTATAGATGAAGTTGGATATCTTCCTTTAGATGTTGAAGGAGCAAATTTGCTTTTTCAACTAATAAATCATTTAGGCAATGAGGTGAATTATTTTGAGATAACATGATTGCCAATGCTATTTTAGATACATTAATCCACCATTTCCATATTATCAATATTAATGGTAATTCTTATAAAATTAAAGATAAAATTAGATTTGATGACACAAAATCTGTATAAAAATTATACATTTTTATTTTAAACTTTTTGTTCATTTTTATATTGACTTTAACAATTTATTACTTTAGATTTATTTAAACCTTATTACCCTTTAATGCATCGTTTGTTTCATAATGCTATTCTTATTCCTGATAGATTTCATATTGCTATTCAATTTAGAAATGCTTTAGATAAAACTAGACTTTCTCTATGTAAAAAATCAAATAAAATTTTATTAGATATGCAAAAGTATATTGTTAATGATTAAATATAATTTATCTAATGGTATTACTGAAGGTACTAATAATGTTATTAAACAATTGAAACATACTGCTTGTGGTTATAGAAAATTTGCTCATCTAAAAGCTAGAATTATGCTAATTAAGGGAATTTATAATCCCATTAAATCTTAAAAAAGAGAACTATAATTTAGTTCTCTCTCTCCAGTTCATTTATCATTAGTTTTTGCCTCACCAACACTACTTGACAAAGAACCTTTTTACCTATTTGTCTAAAACATCTTTTAAGATATTTTTTCTTCTTTCACTAGAAAATCTAAAAGTTATACTTTGATATCAATTATTGATTTATTGATTCATATAAAGCTTCGTATGAAGGCACTCTTATAACAATATGTTGGCCACTATACGTATTTTCATATACTTTATCTTCAATTCTAGCCCATCCAACAAACCTGTATCCATCTTTTGCTGCTGGCGCACTCATAGTAATATACTTAATACTACCACGTCTACCTTCGTTAATACTTCCACTACCATTTTTAAATCCTTCACAGTAATTTATATTACATGTAAAATTTGCCCACCAAACAACATTATAATCACGAATCCATTTTTCAATAACATCTTCAGATAAATCATTACCAGCAACCACACCTTTTAATTCAACTGATGGAGTCGAAGTAATAGTAAGCTCTGTAGATATAATTCTAGCTCTATCTTGATCTGATAATTTAACTTTTGGCTTTTGTTGTTCTGTCGGAGTATTTTGTTGTTGTTTTTTAGCCTCTGCTTCTTTCTTAGTTTGTTCTAAAGCTCTACGAGAAGCTTCTTCCCTTTCAGCTTTCTCTCTTGCTGCTTTTTCTTCTGCTTCTTTCTCAGCAGCTTCTTTTGCAAGTCTTTCTTGTTTTGCTTTTTCTACTTCCTCATTTTTAGCTTTTAAAGCTTCCTCATAAGCTTGTTTATCACGTTCTGCACCTTTTTGTGCAAGTTCCATCATACGTTTAAAACGAGCATCTTCCTCAGCTTTTCTTGCTTGTTCTTCGGCTTGTTTTCTTGCCTCTTCAGCAGCTTTTACTTTAGCTTCAGCTTGCTTTTTTGCTTCTTCAGCAGCTTTTACTTTAGCTTCAGCTTGTTTTCTTGCTTCTTCAGCTGCTTTTGCTTTTGCTTCAGCTTGCTTTTTCGTTTCTTCTGCTTTCTTTGCTTCCACTTCAGCAGCTTTAAGTTTTTCTTCTGCAGCTTTTTTCTCTTCATCCGTTTTTGCCGCATTTAACTCTTGTTCAGCTTTTGCTACTTCTTCTGCAGCCACTTTCTGACCCTCACGCGCTTTTTCAACAACTTTTTGGGCTTCCTTTACTTTCCCTGTTGCTTCTTCTTTCGCTGTTTCTACTTTTTGTAATTCTTCACTTGCAACATTAAACTCATTTTTTGCATCTTTTACTTCATTATTAGCTACCTCTACTTCATTTTCCATAGCTACTACTGAAACATCATTTTTAACATAGCCCGATGTTTCATCATTCTTGCTAGAACTAAATGCCTTGTTTACGGCAATCACCGCACCTGTTCCTGCTACTAAGGCAATAGCAAATACAATCTTAGCATGCTTAGATGATAATTTTTTCATATTAATCCCTCCTTATTTAGATAATATCATAAATGAATATATAAGTCAAATTAATTTAGCAAATTTATATTCAAAATACAAATAGTTTACAATTATATTTTATGAAAAATTATGAAAAATTATGCAAAACTTTAAATATGTTTTAAAAAATGTATTAACATTTTGTATAATGTTTAAATTTAAACAAATAAATATTGAC
>CAZQAO010000049.1:0-6051 GCA_964591225.1 uncultured Muribaculaceae bacterium
AAGTATCAATTTCTTTCAAATTGATACTTTGTATATTTTAGTCTAAACTTTAAAAGTTCGAACAGATTTTCTAATGGTGGCTCCAGCGGGAATTGAACCAGCGACACAAGGATTTTCAGTCCTCTGCTCTACCGACTGAGCTATGAAGCCATTATGGCGGTTCCGAAGGGATTTGAACCCTCGATCTTCTGCGTGACAGGCAGACGTGATAGACCCCTACACTACGGAACCATGGTTGCGGGAGAAGGATTTGAACCTACGACCTTCGGGTTATGAGCCCGACGAGCTACCGAGCTGCTCCATCCCGCGATGAATAAAAATTAATGGCGGAGGAAAAGGGATTCGAACCCCTGCGCCGCTCACGCGACCTCCTGGTTTTCAAGACCAGTCCCTTCAACCAGACTTGGGTATTCCTCCAGCGACAAAATGATTATAACATAGGGCTTTTTTGTCTGTCAACCATAAAAGCCCCAATTTTTTAGGTAGAACCGCAAAAAAGTCTTGATTATTTTAGGCATTAATATTATAATCAAAGTGTCTTATTTATTAAGACGAGTGCCATGCCCAAGTGGCGGAATAGGTAGACGCACAGGACTTAAAATCCTGCGGGTGTTAAAACCCGTGCCGGTTCAAGTCCGGCCTTGGGCACCAGTAAGTAATTAACTTCTTTTAAAGAGTTTAAAATAAAAATGACTTGGATAGAGTCTTTTTTTATGCATTTATTCATAGACTTCTTTTTAAATTCTTGTTATTCTTGTAGTAAAGGAGCAGAGTATGAAAATTAATAAAAAGGATTTATTAAGCCATATCTTATTTATAATTACTTATATTATTATCGTATTAATTATTACCCATAATGGTGAATATATTATGGCTTCAAAAACTGATTTTCCTATTCAACATTATCTTATTCCTGAATATTTTCGTAATTTATTTTATAATACTAAAGATTTATTTCCTGACTTTTCTTTTCATCTTGGTGGGGGCGAAAATATTTATTATTTATCTTATTATGGCTTATTTAATCCGATCTTTCTGATTTCTTATTTATTACCGAAAATTAGTATGTTAGATTATACAATTGTAGCTATGGCACTAGTTGTGTTAAGTTCTACTTCTTTATTTTATTTCTATTTACGAAAAAATAAGTTTTCCCATCTAGTAAGTTTTTTAAGTGCTTTTTTATTTTTATGTAGTGCTCCCCTTATCTTTCATTCTCATCGTCATATTATGTTTATTAGTTACTTTCCTTTTTTATTAATGGGCTTCTTTGGCATTGATCAATTAGTTGAAAAGAAGAAAAGTTCTTTACTTATCTTAGCAGTTACTTTAATGATTCTAACTAGTTATTATTTTAGTATATCGGGTTTAGTTGTCCTCTTTATATTAGGAATATGGAAATATGTCAAAGTAAATGGAAAACAAAATTTATTAGCTTTTATTAAAACCTTAATTATTAGATTCTTAATTGGCATATTAATAAGTGCAATTTTAATTGTTCCTACTTTATATACCTTATTAAATGGGCGAACTGATAGTATTAATACTTTGCATTTTAGTGATTTAGTAAAACCCCACATGTATATGTTGTATGATAATTATGGTATTGGTTTAACGTTAATCTGTCTTTTGGCTACTATTTACGAACTTATCAAGGGTAAAAAAGAGAATAAAATTATTTCTTTAATTATTCTTATTATAAGTATATTTCCGCTATTTAATTATGTATTAAATGGGTTCTTATATATTAATGGCAAGTCTTTAATTCCTTTTTTACCATTAGTTTTATTAAATGTCAGTGATTGTTTTATGAAGATTTTTCAAAGAAAAAGTTTAAAAATAGTGATTACTATTTATAGTGTGGTTACTTCTCTAATCGTTTGTTTAGATGTTAATTTGCATAAAGATAAGTTACTTTTAAAAGAAGATATAGATACGAATACTTTGCAGTCTTTACAAGACAAAATGGGCACTGATACTTATCGCACGAATACATCTCTTATTGATGAAACATATATAAATAGAGTTCTTACGATGAATGAGTATAAAACAACTGTCTACTCTTCTACTTTTAATAAAAATTATAAAGAAGCTTTTAATTCTTTGTTTCATAATCCGTTACCTTATCGCAATAATTTAATGTTAGCAGCTTCTAATAATGTGTTATTTCAAATGTATATGGGAGAAAAATATATAGCAACGAAAGAAGATTTAAATTATCTTTATAAAAATATTGGTAAGGTTAATCAAATTAATTTATATGAAAATGATTATGTCTTGCCCATTGGTTATGCTACTACCAATATTATTAATGATAAAGATTTTCAAAAAATGGCTTATCCTACAAATATTGTTAATATGTTAGGAAAAGTAGTAACTGATCAAAAAACTAATACGGATATTAAAGAAATACCCGAGCAACCTCTAAATTACAAATTAGTATCTAATCAAAATGTAGAGATTACGAAATTAAGTGATGGCTATAAGTTACAAGCTAGTAAAAAAGGGCGTTTAAAACTAAAAGTTGATGATTTAACAAACAAGTTACTAATTCTTACTTTTGAAGTAGAAAACTCTTCTTGTGAAGAAGGTGATTTAGCTATTACTATTAATGAAGTAAAAAATAAATTAACTTGTCAAGAATGGAAATATTTTAATGGCAATAATACTTTCCACTATACTCTCCTACCTAGTGACGAATTAAATATCAAGATTGATAAAGGAACTTATAAAATTCATCATATTAATACTTATTTATTAGATTTGGATGATTTAAAACTAATTAATAAACAAATTCAAGCGTTTTCTATTAATAAAGAAAAAACTAAAGGAGATCAAATCTTAGGTAATATATCTGTTTTAGAAGATTCTTATTTTACGTTATCTATTCCTTATGATAAAGGATTCACAATCTATGTTGATAATAACAAAGTCGATTATTTTAAAGTTAATCAAGCTTTTATTGGATTTAAAATTCCTAAAGGTAGTCATGAAGTTAAAATTATTTATCAAGCTCCTTATAAAAAAATGGCTTTAGGAATGAGTGGGCTTGGCTTATTTCTATATTTGTGTATAATTATAAGTGAAAGAAGGAAGAAGTCATGGAAAAAATAACTATTATTGTTCCTTGTTATAATGAAGAAGAATCTTTACCCTTATTTTATAAAGAGATCCAAAAGTTAGCTACAGAAATGAAAAATGTTAATTTTGAATTCTTATTTATTGATGATGGTTCTAGTGATCAAACTTTAACCCTTTTAAAGAGTTGGCACAAAGAAGATAAACGCGTTCGATATGTTTCTTTTTCGCGGAATTTTGGTAAGGAAGCGGCAATGTTTGCGGGATTTGAAAATGCTTCGGGCGATTATATTGCGGTGATGGATGCAGATTTACAAGATCCTCCTCAATTATTACCGAAAATGTATCAAATTATTAAGGAAGAAAATTATGATTGTGTGGCGACTAGAAGAGTTTCTAGAAAAGGGGAACCACCAATTCGTAGTTTTTTTGCTCGGTTATTTTATAAACTAATTCATAAAATGTCCCAAGTCGAAATTGTGGATGGAGCCAGAGATTATCGTTTGATGACGAGACAAATGGTCGATGCTATTTTATCAATGAAAGAATATAATCGTTTTTCTAAAGGTATTTTTAGTTGGGTAGGTTTTAAAACTAAATGGTTAGAATATGAAAATATGAAACGAGTAGCCGGAGAAACTAAATGGAGTTTTTGGAAATTATTTTTCTATTCGATAGAAGGTATTGTGGCTTTTTCTACTCTGCCTTTGACTATGGCTTCTATTTTTGGCATTTTATTTTGTATTATCGCCTTTGTCATGATTTTATTTATTATTATTCGAACTTTGTTATTTGGAGATACAACGAGTGGCTGGCCCAGTTTAGTTTGTATTATCTTCTTTGTTAGTGGTGTCCAATTATTTTGTTTAGGAATTATTGGTCAATACTTATCTAAAACTTATTTAGAGACTAAACAACGTCCGATATATATTGTTAAAGAAACCGAGAAAACCAGTAAAAAAAGGAAATAGCTTTAAGAGTTTATTTCCTTTAATTTTTCTCTAATCCAAATGGGTAGATGCATTTGTAAAGCTTTGAAACCATCGGGAGTATCTTTGATTTTGCCATATTTCGGAGTAAGTTTATAATTGATATTTTTAATTGATAACCTTAGGCGATGACTTTCTTTATTAACTTCTAAAACTTCACATAAAATATGTTCATTCATAGTTACATAGTCTTTTAAATTTTTAACATAACGCGAAGAAACTTCTTTGATATGAATTAAGCCTTTATAATTATGATCAGCGGTTACAAAAATACCATAGTTCGTAAATCCACTTACTTCGACTTCAATCACATCCCCTACTTGATATTCTGTCATACTTACACACCTTTGTTATTATATCATATTCTCAAAAAAATAAAATCTTGTTATAATAACTTTAGGTGAAAAACATGGAAGAAAAAATAAAAGCAGTTATCGAAGAAATCCGGCCCTATATGAATATGGATGGGGGCGACATAGAATTTATTAAATATGAAGATAATTATGTGTATGTGTCTTTAAAAGGCCATTGTGCTTTATGTGAAGCCCAAGATGTTACTTTAAAAGATTTTTTATTAGATTTACTTCAAAAAGAATTTAAAGAAATAGAAGGAGTCATTAACGTTGATTTATGATTCCTTTTTATTAGCAATCCAATCGACTCTCGCAATAGGGGCATATTTTACTATTTCAAAATATATTTTCTTTAAAAATAATTCATAATCATGAGCTTTTTCAATAATTGGTAATAATTCATTTTCATCTTTATTACCTTCCATAATTTGTTCATAAATATCTATATAATAAGAGGGATATAAAAGTCTAGCATATAAAAGTTGATAACCAAAAATACTTAGTCTTTTTCTTTTTAAGTATGCCTCTACCTCAATCCATAATTCATCAGGATCTTTAAAAAACATCGATTTAAAATAAGAAGCAATATCTCTTACTTCAATATCAATAATATAATTTAAGGGATTAAAATAATTTAATTGAATATTGGGAAATTGAATTCTTTTGCGTTGTAAGGTAATAGTTTCATAGTTTGATAGCGGGTATCTTTTAATAGTTTGATTCACATAGGCGATAGCATTTTCGGCTAAACCGACATAATAACTAAAACTATTTAATAACACGGGTTTATCTTTTCCTAACTGAGCCATTTGATATTCTAAGTAATCAACTTTTTTACTCCAAAGTTCTGCCCAAGAATTACGATAGAGAATACTATTTTTTTTACTAATTTGTAATTTATTAGCATATTCCACCATATCTAAAACATTATATTCTTGACATATATTTAAAGGGCTTTCAAATAGAATATATTTTTTATCTAAAATATTAGTAATATATTGATTATAACGATTAGGAATAAATATCGAAGTAGGAATATTTTTCATTAATAATTCATTATTTAATTCTATTAATTCTCCTAGTTCATTTTCACTACGATAATAAGGAACAAAGTAATATTTTTTATCATTAAAAAGAAAAGAACAACAATTTTCTTCTTCTACTACTTCAATGGAATCATGTAAATTATAATTTTTAATTAAATAATCTTTCATAGAATCACTACTAATACCTATGAAAAAAGCTTAAGTTTTATACTTAAGCTGCAGTTCTATTTAAATCTAAAGTTTGGGTATTATTAGGCATTGGTCCTACGTTTTGATAAGGCATTGGGTTTGGTTGGGGATTATTGTACATCGGATCATTCATAGCCATATTTTGAGCTCTTTCAAATGTTTGTTTGGATAAATCATTAATTCCTTTAGCTTCGGCTAAATTTCTAGCCATTTCTTCGCGCATTTCCTTGGCATTTTTTAATTGTTCTTCCATTTGAGCAATCATTTTATCAGCATTAGCTAGATAAGAATTAGTAACTGGTGATTCTGGGGTCGGATTCAAATTAGGGGCTGGTGCGGTGGCTTCAGGAGTTATCGAAGGCATCGCCATATTTACGGCATTAGGATTATCCATTA
>CAZQAO010000050.1:0-5875 GCA_964591225.1 uncultured Muribaculaceae bacterium
CTCCTATTCATAATAATCTAATCTAGAACTAAATGAGTAACCTTTTGTATTAGGAAATCCTGGTGGTGTTATTACATTAGCTTTTTTGATACTTCCCGAATAGAATCCTTTGGCTACTCCAAAGTGTAAGTGAGCTCCAGTTGTACAGGTGTCATATCCGCCATGTTCGGTTGAAGTAGAATATCCTCCTACTACGCCAATAACTGTATTTTGAGTAACGACATCTCCAACATTAACATTGACTCTTAGTAAGTGATAATAATAGGTTGTATATTGAGTTCCTCCGACAGTAACATTTATATAAAGCATATTGCCACCACATTTGTAACGATAAACAATACCTGCAACCGTACCAGCAGCAGCAGCATAAACCGGTGTACCTTCAGGGTTACCACCAATATCTAAAGCATTGTGATAACTACCCCATCTAGTTCCGATAGTACTAGTTATTTTTCCTTTATTTAATGGTTTTAACCAACCGGCATTATATGGAACATCAGTACAATCACTTAATAATTCGTTATCTCCTAAATAACTTTTTTTACTGCTTGCACACAATTTAACATATGTATCCACTTGTGCTTGGACAGTTTTAATCTCTGTATCAATATCTAGAGCATATTTATCATAAGACTCTAAATCGCCATAAAGCTTTGTAATCTTTTCTTGATAACTTTGAATATTAGCCTCTAAATCAGTTTGTTTCTTTTGCAAATCAACTTTTAATTGCTCATTTTCTTTAATTAATTGTTCTAATTTTTCTAAAGATTCTTGAATATAAGCAGTTGTTTGTTCGACGACAGCAAGACGCATTATTAAATCAGTCATATCAGAAGCTCCTGAAATATATTCTAGATAAGCATTTTTACTCTTTAATTGTTGATAAAATTCTAAGAATTGGTTAGCTTGTTCTGTTAATTCGGCAATCTTATTATTAGATTCTTCAATTTTTTGTTCAGCTTGTTCAATATCACTTTGAGCTTTCGTAATAGCTGCTTCGGCTTCATTAATAGCTTTTTCTTTGGCTAATATTTGGGCTTGAGTATCTTTTTGATGAGCAATATTATCATTTTTTTGTTTCTTTAAATCTGCTAAATTAGATTTTAAATCTCCTAAAGTTTGTGGTTCTTTACTAGCTGCATAGACTGTAGTAGGACTTACCATATAACTAATAAAAATGGCTAATATTATACTTAAATTTAAACTTTTACTAATTATCTTTTTCATATCTTCAAATGCTTTCTAACTGCTCGATAACTTCCTAACATACCAATAATACATCCCAAAGCTAGGAGAATTAAAGAAATGTATAAAATAAAGTTAAATGGTGGAGCTAGTTCGATTAATTGCGTAAATATATAACCATTAAAGTGATCATATAGTAATACATAACCATATACTGATATAATAATTGGTATTAAACTACCCATAAATCCTAGTATTAAACCTTCAAAAATAAAGGGTAAGCGAACAGACATATTACTAGCACCAACAAGGCGCATAATCTCAATTTCGTTTCTTCTGGAAAAGATTGTTAATTTAATCGTATTGCCAATTAAGAAAGCAGTTACTAATACTAAAGCAATGACAATAACAATAGTTATTTTTTCAATTACTTCAAAAGCCGTAATTATATTTTCTGCCATACCTTCCCCATAATCAGCACTTTCTACAAATTCATTTTTTAATATTTCTTTAGATGTAGATTTTAATTCTTTAACATCTTTAACTCGCACAATAAATGAATCTAGTAAAGGATTTTCATCTAAGTATTCTAAAGTTGTATTTAATGTCTCTGAAGAATTTTTCATTTCTAGTTTCCATTCATCTTTACTTTTATAAGTAACATCCATAACATTGGGCATTTTACTTAAAGTCTGTTTTAAAGATTCTACATTTTCTGGTGTACTATCTTTTTTTAAATAGACAACTATCGTTAATTCATGTTCTAAGTTCTTTGTAATATTATTAACATTATAAGAAAGAATCATGGCTACTGATACTAACATTAAAGTAATACTAGAGCAAACTATGGCAGCTGTTGATAAACTAAAATTCCGAAAGACGCTTTTAAAGGCATCTCTAATACTTCTACCTATTAATCTAATTGCCTTCATGAGCTTTATAACTTCCTTTCATGTAATCCCCAGTAAGTATTCCATTTTCTAATAAAAGAACTCTTTTTTTCATTTTATTAACTATTTCTTTATCATGAGTAGCCATAATAATAGTTGTAGCAGATTCTTTATTAATTTTATCTAATATATCAACTATTTCTTTAGAAATTTTGGGATCTAAGTTTCCGGTTGGTTCATCGCAAATTAAAAGTTTAGGATTATTAACAATGGCTCTAGCAATACAAACTCGTTGTTGTTCTCCTCCAGATAATTGATTGGGAAAACTACGAACTTTTTCTTTTAAACCGACACTTTCTAATGCTTTTAATACTTTAGGACGAATTAATTTTTTCGGCATACCAATGGCTTCTAAAGCAAAAGCTACATTTTCATAAACTGTCAATTTAGGAAGTAATTTAAAATCTTGAAAGACAATCCCTAATTTACGGCGCAATTTATATACTTTCGAATTTCTTAGTTTAGCAACATTTATTCCTCCGACAATGACACTTCCTTGGGTAGGTTTTTCTTCCCGATATAACATCTTAATAAAGGTAGATTTACCACTACCACTAGCTCCGATGACAAAAACAAATTCCCCCTTTTTTATTTCGACATTTAAATCAGCTACCGCTGTAACTCCATTATTATATACTTTATAGCAATTTTTTACTTCAATTAAATTCAACGACAACCACCTCAGTACTATTTCATTATATCATTGCATTTTTTTTAAATAAATGGTAAATTTCTCCTTTTTACACCGCCGGTTACTTCATAACAATCATTAATGACAAAGAAAGCTTTTTCATCAATTGCTAAAACAGTTTCTTTAAAGTAATAATAATCCCTTGTGGGAACCACACACATAAGAACTTGACTTTCTTCTTTAGAATAACCTCCATGAGCTTCTAAAATAGTTACCCCCGTTTTTAAATCTTCGATAATAAATTTTTTAACTTCATCTAATTTAGTCGTATAAATAAAGAATAATTTACTATCTGATATACCAATTAAAATGCGATCAACTATTTGAGAATTTAAAAATAAAATAATCAACGAATAGATAAATTTATTAGCACCAAATATAATCGCACCGAAAATCATAATGACTAAGTTAATAGCAAAAACTGCTTTTCCTTCAGGAACTTTGGCATATTTACTAAGTATCTTCATGATGATATCGCTTCCTCCGGTAGTAAAACCAATTTTATAAATGAGTCCATTAGCAACACCGGCGATAATTCCCGCTATTAAAACTAATAAAATCATACTATCTAATTCAATATATTTTTGTAAACTATTAGCAATGGGAACAGTTAGAAAAACAAATAATGGATATAAAATAGAACCAACAATATTTTTTTTCGTTTCAGTTTTTCCTAAAAATACACAAGAAATAATAATTAAAATAATACTAGATATTACTAAAAAAATACTTGGGGATAATCCAAATAATTCTTTTAAAATAATACCAATACCACTAGTTCCTCCAATTACTAAGTTATTGGGAACTAAAAATAAATTATAATTTAAAGCTAATAGAAACGTAGCAAAAACTAAAATTAAACTCCGAATATAAAAATTTTTTTGGGTGACTGCTTCCGTAATTTTTTTAAAATCTATGTCCATAGTTATCATCCTCATTATGATTATACTAAAAAAATAAATAATTTCAAAGAATAATCATACATTTTAAAGAGGTGATTTTTTTGAACGGTAGTTATTATCAAAATCCGACATTTCCTGCGGCAATCGATTCAGGAACAAGTGAAAATCAAAGTACTATGACTCCACCAGGAAATATTAGTTATAATCCTTTAAATGATGGAGAACAAAGTTATATTGAAAATATTTTACGACTTAATAAAGGTAAAAAAATAAAAGCTTATGTTTCTTATCCTGATTCAGTGGAATGGAAAGATAAAATATACGATGGAATTATCGAAGAAGCCGGTAGAGATCATTTAATTTTAAGTGATCCTGCGACTGGCAAGTGGTTTTTAATTCGTATGATTTATTTAAATTATGTGGAATTTGAAGAACGTATTAATTATAGCCATTCTTATTCAGAAAAGACTTTTTAAAAACAAGACGAATAAATCTTGTTTTTTAATGTAACATTTTATTATAAAAATTAAAATTAGCTTTCTCTTGACCTAAAGTACTTGTTGCACCATGACCAGGATAAATAACGATATCATCAGGATAATTAGCAATATTTTCTAAACTTTGTCTCATAGAAATAGGATTTCCCCCTAAATCAGTTCTGCCAATAGCATTTTGAAATAGGAAATCTCCTGTAAACATTATTTTTTCTTGGGGAAAATAAAACGTTAACGAATCTTCTGTATGACCAGGAGTAGGAATTACTTCATAAGTAAATTGGGGAATTTTTTCATTATGTTTAATTTTATATTTATTTTCTAAACTGGATAAGGCTCCAATATGATCAAAATGATGATGTGTAACTAAAATACCGACAACTTCTAAATCCCCTAATTGTTTGACAATTTTTTCTAGTTCATCACCGGGATCAATAATAATAGCTTGATGATTACGAACTAAAAGATAGCAATTCTCTTGTAAAGATCCTACTGTAATAGTTATTACTTTAGCGGTGTTCATTAATTTCTTTTCCTTCATTTAACCGATGGCGATGATTATTAATTTCGTTATATAAAGATTCGACATCACTTAATACTAATCCATTAATTTTATCTTCATATTCCATCATTTTTAAATCACCTTTATAACTAAGAGGACAATTAGGTATGGCACATACAGTAATACTACTATAATCATTAGTAAATTCTTCTTTTAATTGGAAGAATGTATCTATTTGAGCATTTGATAATTGCATGGGTAATATGACTAAAGCCGATTGTTTATTATTTTGCATGCCATAATTTAAAATAACAGCATGCGAATTTTTAGCTAGTTCTTTCATCATCTCTAATTCATTATTAACTAATTTGGGAATTTGTAACTCGCGAGCAACTTTTAAAAGTTCTTCTATATGTCTAGTACCCACGGTATTAATAATATTAATTATCTCGCCATCTTGGTAAGAAGCGGTATTACCGACGATAATTGTTATTAAATTATTTTTCATTTTCATCACCTAAGTTATTAATAGTATATCATATTTATCTTAAAAATTTTAAAATCGTGTTATAATATTCATAGAATAGGTGAGGTATATGGAAGTATTAACTATTTTATTAATTATAATAATTTTATTAGGAATTATCGCTATTGGCTATATCTTATATTATAATAAAATGCAATTTTTAAAGACTAAAATTGAACAAGCCGAAGGAGTTATCGATGAAACATTAAGAGCTCGCTACGATTTAATTGTACGTGCTAATGATATTACCAAAAATGTTTTAAAAAATAACAAAGAATATTTTAAAGATCAACTAGCTCTTAAAAATAAAGATGTTACTAATTTTGAAACTGATCGTACTTTAAAAGAGGGATTTCGCATTCTAAATAAATTGATTGATGATTTTCCCAACTTACAAAAAAATAAAGAATTAAAAGAAATGAAAGCTACTATTAAAACTACCGATGAAAAAATTGCGGCGATGACTAGTTATTATAATCAAGCTACTAATGAATTAAATGGATTAATTCGCAAGTTTCCCTCAAATATTATTGGTAAATTGCATAAATTCAAAGTAAAACCTTTTTTTGATGGCAAAGACATGAATGATGATATTTATAATGATTTTAAATTCTAAAAAATCTCA
>CAZQAO010000051.1:0-5597 GCA_964591225.1 uncultured Muribaculaceae bacterium
AAAAATTAAAAATAGAAACCTAATTGATTTCTATTCATCATTATTTTCATCTTTTAATTTTACTAAAACTTCTCTTGGTTTTGATCCATTTTGAGGTCCAATAATACCACGTTCTTCTAATAAATCAACGATACGAGCCGCCCGATTATAACCAAGCCTAAATCTTCTTTGTAATAATGAAGCACTTATTTTTCCTGTTGAAATAGCAAATTCTACTACTTCATCATAAATTGGATCATCGGCATTGTCATTACTTGTTTCGGTTCCGGCCATGTGATCAGATTCTAAATTAGTATTAGTTAGAGATTCATCATAAGAAGCAGCTTGTTGTTTGCAAACATAATTAATAATCCGTTCTATTTCGTCATCTGAAATAAAGCAACCTTGAATACGTGTAGGATTATTAGCACCCATTGGTAAATATAACATATCTCCTTTTCCTAATAGTTTTTCCGCTCCTGGAGCATCTAAAATCGTACGAGAATCAATATAACTAGCTACGGAAAAAGCAATACGAGATGGAATATTTGTTTTAATAACCCCGGTAATAACATCCGTACTTGGCCTTTGAGTGGCAACAATTAAGTGAATTCCAGCAGCACGAGCTAGTTGGGTAATTCGCATTATGGAATCTTCTACTTCTTTTCTAGCTACAATCATTAAGTCTGCCATTTCATCGACAATGACAACTAAATAATTCATTTTAGGTTGAGGATTATCGGGATTTTTTTCATTTTCTTTTTCTATTTTGGCATTATAATCACTAATTTTTTTAACGCCCTTCTCTGCTAAAATCTTATAACGTTTATCCATTTCTGCCACTACTTTTTGTAATACTAAAGAGGCTTTTTTAGGATCCGTTACTACTGGACACAATAAATGAGGTATACCATTATAATTAGATAATTCAACTTGTTTAGGATCTACAAGTACTAATTTTACTTCATCGGGACGATAATGCATTAAAAGGGAAATAATAATACTATTAATACATACTGATTTACCACTACCAGTTGAACCTGCTACTAAAAGGTGGGGCATCGTTGTTAAATCGGCATTAATAGTAGCTCCAGTAATATCTTTTCCTAAAGTTACTATTAACCCTTTTTTTATTTTCTCAGGATTAACATTCGTAATTACTTCTTTTATTTTAACTGGACTAATTTCTTTATTAGGTATTTCTACACCAATAGTACTTTTTCCTGGTATAGGAGCTTCAATTCGAACATCTTTAGCAGCTAGAGCTAAAGCAATTTCTTTATTAATACTACTAATGCGACTTAATTTAGTACCAGTTGGAACTACTACTTCATATTGGGTAACAGTAGGTCCCACATGAATTTCAACCACTTTGCCATCAATTTGAAAATCATTTAAAACTCGTTCTAGACATTCTTTATTACTTCTTATAAATTCAGTAGAATTTACTTTCTTATTTTTAGGTGGTTCATCTAATAAACTAAGAGGTGGCAAGTGATAAGTACTATTAATAGATGATCCAGAAGAATCTTCTTCTTTTTTCTCTTCTTTCGTATCCTCAAGACGATTTTGTTTTAATTCTTCGACACTAGTAATCACAATTTTATCATCGTCATCATTGCCGGTAATTGGTACTAAATCATCTTCTTCAGTATTTTCTTCTTTAGGACGTTTTTTCCAATTGGGTTTTTTAAATATCTTACCTAAAATATTACCCAGATTTAAATTGAAACCGAGAACTAAACCAAAAATAAATAAAATACTTAAAACAATATAAGTTCCTATTTGACCAAATAAGCCATAGATGACAAAAGAAAAGAATGCTCCTAAAATACCACCCCCGATAACAATCGAAGTTTGACCTGTAGAAGTTAAGATATTGGCTTTATTAATAGAATCAATTCGATCCATATAATTATCGATAGTAGCTTGGAAAATAGCTCCGGCGTGATCACTACTTTTAACAAAAGACAGATGAGATAAAACTAAAATAACAATTAGAATTATATAAATACCTAACAATTTAGAAGAAATAAAGTTTGGTAATTTTCTTTTTATTAACATATAAATTCCCAGTACTAAGACTAAGAATAAAGCACAAAACCACCATTCTCCTAATAAGAACATAGCAAATTCTTTAAGCAATGCTCCGACCGGACCAAAACCAAAGCCAATTAAACCTATCAAAATTAAAATAAGACCCGTAAGTTCTACGCTATATTCAAATTTATTTGCACTTTCATCTTTTGTTTTTTTCTTTTTGGCCATATCCTTCACCATCCTAATTATACCAAGTAACCTATTTATTTGCAAAAAAAACTACTTTTTTTTGACGTCCACTAGCACTGATATTTTTTCTAAAGCGTGTCAATAATACGGGATGCAAGAGAAAATCTAAAGAAAGTACTTTATCGACAATAGTTAATAACCAACTTTCTTTATATTGTGGTAACAAAATATTTAAAGGAAACATATGAGTTTTAATCATACTCTCTATTTTTTCTGTCACTAAATTAGGAAAATATTTAATTGCATTACGACGAGCTTGTTCGGCATGAACAAAACCATGTTTTTGAAAAAACTTAGTTTTTTGATAATTATCTTGCCAAGGTTTATCATAAAAATCATGTAATAATCCTGCAATGGCTAAAGACTTATAATCTAAATGTAATTTCTTACCAATTTTATAACAACTATAAGAAACTCGTAAAACATGATCATAAACACTTTCATTATAATGATGAACATAATTCTTTCTTTTTAAAAATTCTTCATTTTCCATAATTTCTTTGACAATTAAATAATATTCTAGATTTTCTAAAGTTAAATTTTTTTTTTACTTTTTCTTTTATTATAAGCTTCAATATAATTAAATAAACTAATAAATTGTAATCCAATAGTTATAACTATAAAAATAGAAACTAGTATTTTTAAAGGTTCAAAGAAAATATTTAATAATCCTAAAATAATAGTAATAAATATAATCCAAGTTTTTAATTTTCCAATAAATAAAGATTCTACTATTTTTTGTTTATAAAAGACATAAAGATTAAATAAAGCAATTATTAATTCTAATAATAAAACATAAAAAAATAAATGATTTTTGACTACTAAAATAATTAATAAACTAATGGCTAGACATTTATCTCCAATAGTATCTAACATAGCACCTAAGTTACTTTCTACCTGCCATATCCGGGCTAATTTACCATCAATCAAATCAGTTAAAGCTAAAATGGAAGCCACCATAATTAAAGAAATATAATCATTATTGATACCTAAATATATTATTAAAGGAGAAGCTATTAATCTTAAAACTGTTAATAAATTAGGAATTATTCTTTTTATCTTTTTCATGAACATCTCCTTGTATTAAAAAAAGTCAATAAAAAAACATTATTTTTATTAATGTTCACTATAAATATATTTTTAATTCTTCATAATTATGTTCCATAATTTTTATTAATTTCTCACTTAATTTTTTAACATCTTTATCCATATCCGGATTTTCATTCTTAGCTTTATTTAATTTAATAATTCCTTTACTAGTTCCTTCCATCATCATCTTAGCAATCATATTATCACTATTATGAGTCATCATTTTCGCTTCACTCATCATTTTACTATTTGCTTTGACAAAATTACCTAATTCTTTTTCTTCCGTTCCAAATTCTATAAAAAGTTCTTCAGCTGATTTCATTATTTGTTGATATTCTTCTCTTTGTTTATTTAAATTAACCCTTAATTCTTCTTGTTTAGTTTTATCAATAATATCATTAATCCCTATTACTCCCATTTGACTAGTTTTATAAATTACATTTAAAACTGTAATATTTTTATTTTCTTTCAAAAAAAATCACCCATTTTTAATATGGATAATCTTTTCTCTTTTATACTTCTTGGACGACAGCAATAATCATCGGTTTACATTCAGTTTCTTCATATAAATATTTACTTAATTCCGTTCTTATTTCGGTTTTTATTTTATTGAAATCAACAAAATTATCAACAATATTTCTCGTAATAATATCTTCAGAGATTCTTTTTATTTCATAAATCATTTCTTTAGAATCTTTGACATAAATAAATCCTCTCGTTGTTACTTCTGGTCCTACTAATAAAGTTTTATCTTTTTTACTTAGAGTAGCACTAATTAAAACAATTCCATTTTCACTTAACATTTCGCGGTCTTTAATAACTAATTCTCCGACATCATCACTAGATTTACCATCAATTAGAATATCATTTACTTTTAAATGTTCTGTGGTTTCAACTAAATTACCATCTTCAAATAAGACTACATCCCCATTTTGTTTTAAAATAATATTTTCTTTGGGCATTCCTAAACTACTAGCTAAATTAGCATTACCAACTAAATAACGATACTCTCCTTTTACAGGCATATAATATTTCGGATTCATTAGTTTTAACATTAACATTAAATCTTCACTAGAAGCATGATGTAAAATATTTTTATTTTTCGGAATCGAAATTACATTACAACCAAACATAGCTAACTCATTTTCTAATTTTACTAATAATTTCTCATTATTATCATATCTAGGTTCTGCAAAAATAACAGTATCAGTATTTAAAAGTTTTATATAACGATCATAGCCACTTAATACTTTACTAATCGGAGCATAAGGGTTTTCTTTATCATCACACATTAATAAAATAGCATCTTCATCAGTAATATTAGATAAATCTCCTAATAAATCATCAGGAAAACTTAAATAACCTTCTTTTTTCGCAAAAGCTACTACATTTTGTAATTTTTTACCCATTAATATTACTTTACGATGTTTATTTAAAGCACTATTAAAAATATCTTGAATGGTATATAAATGGGTTGGTAAAACTAAAAATAATAATCGTTGCGGATATTTATTGACAATATCTTTAAAAAAATCTTCTAAACGATGAGTTGGAGATGTATGACCAACATGTTCTGAGAACGTCGATTCAGAAAGTAAACATAATACTCCCAACTTGCCGACATAAGCAATTCGACCTAAATCCATATCATAATGACCAGTCATTTTAGAATCAATAATAAAATCACCAGTATAACAAATAGCACCATCTTTAGTATTAACTACATACATAACTGCATCAGGGCAACTATGAGAAACTGTAATAGGAAAAATACTTACCTTTCCAAAATTTAATTTTTTATGAGGAGTAATTTCTACAATATTCTTTTCCGGTACTCCCGAATCTAATAAAACATATTTTGTAAACTTAGTAGCAAAAATACGTATATCAGGAATACTTTTTACTAAGTCGCTAGCTCCACCCATATTTTCATAATGACCATGAGTTAAAAACAAACCCTTTATTCTTTTTTTATTCTTTATAAGATATTCAAAATCAGGAATAATATAATCAATACCATACATATTATTGGTAGCATATTTTAAACCACAATCAAAAATATATAGATCTTTATCTATTTCAATACAATAGGTGTTTTTCCCCTGTTCATCTAATCCACCTAAACTAAAAATTTTAATTTTACTCATAATTCATCTCTTTCTATTTTATTTTTTTAAGTTTTTGAATGCGAAATCATTATAACAAAAAAAAGAATGTATTTCAATTCTAATGTTTTTTAT
>CAZQAO010000052.1:0-5391 GCA_964591225.1 uncultured Muribaculaceae bacterium
TCTTTGTAATAACCAGGAAAATCAAAAAAACATATAATACCATAGGTGATTATATGTTTGGTCAAGGTCCATATCGTCAACCTCCAAACAAAGGAGGAGGTTTTTTTTCAGTTATAGCTGTATTAGCTCTTTGTGTCTTAATTTTTTATCAAGTAATTATCACTTTAATACTGCCTTTACGTTTTAATATCTTTATCTTATTAATTGAGTTATTTATATTATTTTTTTTGCTCTACCGCATAGTATGGCCGCACTAAGCTTTCAGTAATAAAAAGATAATCTAAACTATTACGAACTTCTTCACACATTTTAAATTCATCATCATGAAAATTAATTTGTTGGGGTAAAGAAATTAAGAGAAAAAATAATTTTTTTTCATCTTCTGATAATTGCACTTTTTCAAAATAACGGGATAATAAGACATCAAAATTAACTCTAAAATATTCTTGTTGATAAAATACTACTAAATCCATAATCGGAGTATCAACTCGGGCATCTTCCCAACTAATTAAATAGTCTTTTTCATTTTTTAAAAAATGATCTAAACTTAAATGATTATGGATTAAACAAACTCGTTTCTTATTTTGATCTTTTACTAATTTAAACCATTCTTCTAATTCATGTTCACAAAAGTCTAAGGCCGCAAATATTTTATAAGCATTGCGCATAAACAAATAATGACTAGGAGACATAAATACTTCTGTTTTCATTTCATCATAATAAGAATTATAAAGTTGACGTAAATACATAATATTACTATTAATAGCATCATAAATTTCTTTAAATGTATCTTCCGTTACTGATTTATAAAAAGTAGTTTTATTATGTAATTGACTAATTAAATCAATCATATCTAATGATTTCTGTTCAATTGGCATCGATACACTATCTAAGTATTCATAGACATTGACATCACTTCTAGTTTCATCTATTAAAGAAGGAAAATTATTGAAACTTCGACTCATTAAGTAGTTATAAAGTTCTCTTATATTATGATCCTTCTTTTTTTCTTTAACGACAAAATCTCCACTTGTAGTTGATAATATTAAAACATTCCCCCGGATAGTATATCGATAAGGTTTATAAATATTTTTTAATACTTCTAAAGATCTATTCATCTATACTAGGAATAATAATTTTATCACCGACATTTAGTTCTTCAAAAGAATTATATTTTTTAATAGTTGCTAAATCGGTTTGGTAAGTATTAATAATAGATTCTAAGGTATCTCCTGATTTTACTTGATGAATAAAATAAGTAGTGAATTCATCTTCTTTATGACTAGCAGAATCTAATATTAAATCAGCACTTTCTTTATCTATTCGTTCTTCTAAAGATTCATTTTCATCAATAGCTTCTGTTGGTTTTAATTCTTCTTCTAATAATTCTTCTACTTCTTCGACGATAGCTTCTCTTGATGTTTCTTTTTCTTCTTCTAAAGCACTAACTGAAAATTCAATATTTACTTTTAAAGTAGAATCGCCTACAATTTCATAAGTAAAATCCGTAATTTCAAATTCAATGGAATCTTTTTTAATATTATCAGTTACTTCGACCGAAAAAGGTAACTTATATAAAAATGTTTCTTTATTAATACTAATTTCATGACTCTTATATTCTCCCGAAACAATAAAATTACCTTCAATATCGGTATCAGTAATATTTAACTCATGTTCTAGAGAAATACTACATATTTCTGCTAATTTACTATCAAATTCTATTTCCTTGGTATAAGGAATGATACTTTTCAAATATAACACACCCTTTCTTAGTGCATTATATGTTACTAAACTATTCAATATGTAAAATAATTATAATTTTTTAGAATTATTCATTGCTAATTCATACTTATCTAAAAAGACATCATCAGGTAAAACATCTCTTATATTATAATAAGTATTATCACTTAAATTATAGATGTTATTTAAAGAAAGAAAAGCTACTTCCGGAGTACCATATTGTTCAATATTAGTATGGGAATGCGTCACAATTCCTAAAGTTTGATAATTTCCTTGTAATTGTACTTTGGTACCTCTAGGATACAATGGAATATTTTTAACTAAAGAATTAATAAGTTCTGGATGATATGTTTGGGTTTCTAAAAAATCTTGTAAATATAAAGTTACTCGTTCTAAAGTAGTTCGTTTACTAATATTAGCACAAATCATATTATCAAAGTCAGATGCTAAATGAATTATTTCTGCTCCCACTAAATTACGATTCATTTGATAATAACTAGTAGCTCGTTTCATCCCGGGATAATTAAAACTACCTGTTCCTAAAGCATTTTCTCGGGAAAAGAAAATCATATTCCGAACTCTTTGGGAAATTTCTTTTTGATTCAACAACATACAAAAAGCATAATAAGGATCATAATCATGATTATAATTTTGAATAACAAGAGCTAGATTCTCTTTTTTTAATTTAGGATAATCATCTTTAAAACCACTGACAAATTTAACTTTGGAACGAATATTTTCATCATGGCAAGCAATTCCTACGTCGTGTAATATAGCTGCAAGTCCAACATCTTCACAAGATAAATAAGCTTCTTTACCTCTATTTTGAAGAGCCATTTCTTTATTAAAGGCATTAGCTAAAATTAAAGAATAAACACAAACTCGTGAACTATGAGCAGCCAAAGTATTTCGATCAAGACTTTTATACATCGTAAGAGGAATAAAAAAATCATTTCGATTTATATTGGCAATTAATTTCGCCACAAAATTTTTAATCTCAACAAGTTTAGGATGATCTAAGTGATCCATCAATTCTAGTTCTTTCTTAGTTTTTTCACATAAACTTTCAATACAAGATACTGGAGCTAACTTAGGCAAGAAAACACTGATATTTCTAATTCCTGCTTTTTTTAAACTATATATGGAACTATCAGTTAATTGAACTCCTCTTGATAATAAAATTCTATTATTACTATAAATATCATCTTTTAAACGCATTCCTGGATAAGCATCTTCAATTGCTATACTAAACGAATTAGGAAAAAAATCGTCATTATTCATATAAGTTAAATCCATACTTAAAGCCTCCTTATATTATTAACTTAAGTATAACAAAGAAATAAATATTTAACAATGTTAAAAAAATAGAGATTTTGCACCAAAATTAGGAAATAAATAAATCTTGGTAAATCTCTTGATATTGACTAACTTCAACAATCTCTAATTTTTTTAAAACTTCTTCCGGTATTTCTAATAAATCATTATGATTTTCTTTTGGCATATAAACCTTTTTAATTCCTTCTTGGTAAGCCCCAATTAACTTTTCTTTAATACCCCCTACTTTTTTAACTTGACCATGTAAAGTAATTTCGCCAGTAAAAGCAATTGTATTAGGAACAATTTGATTCGTCGCTAAACTAATAATAGAAGTGGTCAAAGCTACCCCTGCACTTGGTCCATCTTTTTTAATGGCTGCTTCTAACACATGAATATGTAAATTTTTAGTTTTAAAATAGTAATCATTAATTTTAAATAAATCTTTATTAGTTAAGATAAAACTTAAAGCTACTTGCACACTTTCGGTCATTACTTTTTCTAACATACCAGTGATTTTAATCTGACCATCACCTTCATAAAAAGTTACCTCGATAGGCATTACTACTCCGCCGATTCTAGTTACACCCAAAGCATTGACAATTCCAGGGCAAGAATTAGGTAAAAGAGCAGTAGCTTGATATTTAACTGGACCCAAAAGTTCAACAATCATAGCACTTGTTATTTTAACATTGGTAGTATTCTTTAAAACAATTAATTTACGCAGAATTGTTCTTAGTACTCTTTCTAATTCTCTTACTCCCGCTTCTTCAGTATAACCAGTAATAATTTCTTTAAGAATAGCATCAGTAAATTTAATATCTTTACTAGAAAGTAAATGTTCTTTAAATAATTTTGGTAATAAATATTTTTTGGCAATCTCTACTTTTTCTAAAACCGTATAACTAGCTAATTCAATTATTTCTAAGCGATCATATAGTTCATAAGGAATATCTTGAATATGATTAGCAGTTAGGACAAAGAAAACATGAGATAAATCAAAAGGTTCTTCGATATATAAATCGGTAAATTCTTTATTTTGTTCTTTATCTAAAATATCTAATAAAACACTAGCTGGATCTCCTTTATAATCATTAACCATTTTATCAACTTCATCAATTAAGATTAAAGGATTATTAGTTTGAGTTCTTTTTAAAGCTTCAATAATCTTGCCAGGACTTGCTCCCAAATAAGTTCGCCGATGCCCATTTAAAACCGTACTATCATTAAGACCCCCCACACTTATTTTATAAAATTCTTTATGTAGACTAAGAGCAATAGATTTAGCAAATGTTGTCTTACCAACTCCCGCTGGTCCCACTAAACATAAAATCGGACTAGTAATAGCAGAATTACGATTTTGACTAGCAATATATTCAATAACTTTATCTTTTGCTTTTTTTAAACCAAAATGAGTTTCTTCTAATTTTTTTTGAATCTTACCAATATCTTGTTCATCTACTGAAGATTTATGCCAAGGTAATGATAAAACCCAATCTAAATAATAACGAATATTTGTAATTTCTGGACTATTTTCATTGGTAAATTCTAGTTTTTGAATCTCATTTTTAATTTTTAACACTGTTTGTGGATTAGTAATATGTAAAGAATTTAATTTTTCATAGTAATAAGCAATTTCTTTTTCTTTTTCATTGCTTTCACCTAATTCTTTTTGAATTTCATGTAATTTTTCTTTTAATATATATTCTTTTTGATTAGCATTAATATTTTCTTGTAATTTTTGATCTAATTTTTTATCTAATTTAATAACTTCTAACTCAAATTGTAAATCTTCTAATAACTTTGTTCCTCGTACTATGGGATTAATTTCTTCGACATATTCTAATTTTTTTAAAAAAGATATAGGTAAAAAAGCAGCGATGATATCGGTTAGTTTATTTAAATCTTCCACATTTTTTATAATATTTAAAATACTATTAGATACTTCATCAGCATTTTTAACATATTTATTTAATAATAGTAATAATTTTCGTTTTATAGCTTGAGCTTCTAGTTCTTTAAAAGGAGGAATTTCTAACTTCTTATAAGAACACTCTAATATATCTTCTTCTTTTTGATTATTTTTAAAATTACCTAATTGGGCGCGAAATAATCCTCTTAAAGTAATACGATAATTACCATTAGGAAGTTCAATATTGCTTTTTATTTTAGCTACTACAGAAACTGTTGGTAAATCATCCAAATCAGGATATTCTTCAATTTGATCTTTGGGAGTTAAAACTACTAATTCTCCATGATAAGTTTCAGTAGACAGTTGAATAATTTTTTTACTAAGTTCATTATTTAATTCTAATTTTACTTCTTGATTAGGGAGTA
>CAZQAO010000053.1:0-5183 GCA_964591225.1 uncultured Muribaculaceae bacterium
TTATACCTCCTCTGCAAAACCCCTTTGCAATTTTCTAAATATTGCATAACCAATAACTAATAAAACTAAACTGGCTAAGAACGTCAATAATAACGCTTTTATCTCGGGCATCGTTTGATAAAACAAGATATTACGATAACTATTAATAATACTAGCCATGGGATTTAATTTAATTAACCAAGCTAGTTTAGTTCCTTCAAACATATTAGCTGAATAAATAATAGGAGTAGCATAAAATAACATATTGACAAAGAAATTAATAATATACTCAGCATCGCGGACATAAACTTCAACGGCACTGGTAATTAAAATAATACCTAATTGAAAAACAAATTGAACCAGGATAATTAATGGTAAAAATAAAATATACTTACTAAAACCTATACCACTACCAATTAAGAAAATAAAAATAATTACACAAGAAATCAAAAAATTTACTAATCCACTAATATTAATTGAAATAGGTAGAATCTCTCTCGGAAAATATACTTTCTTAATAATGCCCGCATTTGCTAAAATCGAGGTGGTACCCTGCATAATTGTTGTTGTAAAATACGTCCAAGGAAGAATACCGATAATAATAAAGGTAACATAATGGGGTTCTGTATTTTTTAAAATAAAGGGAAAAACAATAGCATAAATTAAAGCTGTTAATAAAGGATTAATAAAAGACCATAAGACTCCTAAAAAACTAGCTTTATACTTACCCCGAATTTCTTTTTTAACATTACTTTTTAACAGTAAGCGATAACTATAAAGATTTTTCATTAACTCTTTCATTTTAACCACACACCTTTATATATTCATCAATAACTTCCTTTGTTAAGCCATCTTTAACAATTTTACCATTATGAATCCAAATCGCCCGCTTACATAACTTTTGAATAGAATCTAAACTATGACTAACAATAACTATCGTTTTATCACTTTCACTTAATTCGGCTAACTTATTAAAACACTTCTCTTGAAAATGTTGATCACCTACTGCCAATATCTCATCAATTAACAAAATATCGGCATCGACATTAATGGCAATTGAAAAAGCAAGACGCATATATTGACCTGAAGAATAAGTTCTAACCGGACTATCGATTAACTCCCCTAATTCTGAAAAATCAATAATCTTATCCAGACGCCGATTAATTTCTTTCTCCGCTAAACCAAAAATAGAAGCATTAAAATAAATATTTTCCCGACCTGTAAAATCGGGGTGAAATCCGGCACCTAACTCTAATAGCGAAGTAATCTTTCCCTTAGTTTTAATAGTTCCTTTATTAGGATAAATAATTTTCGTCATCATCTTTAATAACGTCGACTTACCACTACCATTTACACCAATTAAAGCCACTGTTTCGCCCTTTTTAATTTGCAAAGAAATATCATCCAAAACAACTCGTTCATCCGCTTTTTTCTTATTCCAAAAAACTAAACGTTCTTTTAAAGTAGAAGGTTTATCATAATACAATTTAAAACTTTTGGTTACATTTTTAACTACGATGGCATTTTCATTCATAGAATTGATTCACTCCTAAAAATATTCATATTTTTATTTTATCATATTTTCCAGACTTTTTTATAATTATCAACAACTAAAGACCAGGTATAATTATCTTTAATTCTATTTTTAGCTAATTTTTCATATTTATTTATACTTTTAGCATCTAACTTATCTACTTTTTCTAAAATATTTTTTAAATCATTTTCTCTTTTACTAAAATAAAAACAAGCAAAAGTACCAACTTCAACATTATAAACAGCATGATATAAAATATTTAACTTAGTATTAGCTAAAGCTTCTAAAAGAGAAGGATTAGTACCACCCGCACTATGACCATGAATATAAGCATAAGCATGACGACGAATATATAATAAAGCAGCATGATCATAGATACTACCGACAAACTTAATGCGCTTATCTGTATCAAAAGCAGTTTTCTTCTTTAACTCTTGATAAAACTTATCTTCTTTTAAATTAGTGACAATCACTAAATCTTTTTTAATATTCGTTTTCATAAATTCTTTTAAAATAACTTCATAATTATTCTCAGGAACAAAACGACCGACAATTAAATAATACTGACCCTCTTTAATATCATAATCACGAAAAAGTTCAGTAACAATATCATTCTTATCCTCAGATTCATTTAAATAAGCCCCATAGGGAATAAAATAAGTTTTCTTGTGCCATTTCCTATACCGGTTCTTAATATACTCCTCTATCGCCTTAGAATCGCATATAATCGCATCACTATGTTTAACCATACAAGATTCACTAATTTTAAAACACTGTTTAATTACAGCATTCCACTTATCCCGAGTCCACTCCAAACCATCTGGATTCAAATAAACGGGTATGCCTTGCTTTTTTAGAGAATGTATTAACAAGCCATATATTGGTCCCACCCGACAACCTAAAATATAAATTATAACCTCTTTTAAATGATTTTCCCGAATATACTTTTTAATTTTAACTAAAGCCTTTATAGCATAAACAAACATAGTAGCAAAACCAAGACTTGGCACATAAACTTGCAAACAAGAAACATTATCTTTAAAAATAACTTGATTACGACAAGCATAATCATTGGTTACCTCTGGAATATGAAACTTTACCTTGGTAGAGTCAAAATTACGAACTAACTCGGTGACAAAAGTTTCCCAACCCCCATAGTTTTTAAGATATCCTCGAGATCCAATAATAATAATATTTTTCATAACTCACTTCCTAAATAGATTCATTATATAGGCTTCAATTAAATTTATATAATACATAAATCGTAATAACCCTAATTTAAAAACATCCATTTGATTAATATACTTCTCATAATAATACTGACTCTCTTTTATTATTTTTAATTTCTGAATCCGATTTATACTCTTATCGACACTTTGACTTAAAGCATGAATTACTACTACTTCATTATCCACATAAGTTTTTAAACCCAATTCCTTTAATTTTTTACCAATAATAGCTTCTTCATAATATAAAAAAGTATGTTCATCAAAAAGATTAATTTTTAAAAATGCTTCTTTTCGAATTATAAAAAAACAACCCTTAACTACTTCTACTTCGGTTAATTTAGTTTGATAGGCATTATCATCATACCCTAATATTTTTTGCTCTAAATAATGAAAATAAGGAATATTCGCCACTAATTCAGAAAGAAACGTAGGTAAGTGCCATCCTCTCGATATACCTTTTGGTTCTTTAATATTAGGAGCAATAAGAGCAATATCTTTTCTTTCTAAATCTTTAACTAAAGCTATAATATCTTCTTCTCTCACGATAATATCCGGATTAGAAATAATTATATTATCAATATCATAGTGTTTAAGTAAATAACGAATACCCACATTATTACCAGCAGCATACCCACGATTTTCTTTGGCTGCCACTACTTTAATATGCTTCGTTTCATACTTTTTCAAAACTTTTAAAGAATCATCCGTACTCTTATTATCCACAATAATAATAGCATCTAATACTTTAAATTTCTTAATATCTTCTAACAATAAAATCGTATTTTCACTATCATTATAATTTAATATAACCATTCCGTTTTTCATAAAAATCCCTCTAGTATATTGTACCATGTTAATTCATAAGAAAAAAGTAACGTTTGTTACTTTTAAGCTTGTTTTATTAGTTTGGCATGTAATACGACTTTAATTTCATCATTATAACAAGTAGACAACGTTAATATCTTATCACTAGTATTAACATCGGCATTAAAATTAAAAGCACTTCTACTAACAATAGTATCAATAAATCTTTGATGACTTTCTTCTGTACCAAATTGACTAGTTAAATAATAAGTTTCTGTTGGTATTTTATAAACAGAGAATACTTGCCACAACATACTCTTATTTGGAGTAGTCAAATGAATAACATAATTATCCGTATTGGTATACCAATCACTAGATAAAAT
Source organism: uncultured Muribaculaceae bacterium (assembly GCA_964591225.1). Taxonomy (GTDB): domain Bacteria; phylum Bacillota_I; class Bacilli_A; order RF39; family UBA660; genus MGBC108787. The sequence goes on from CAZQAO010000053.1 coordinate 3,930, forward strand.
ATTCTTTAAAGATCCAAACATCGTATTATTCTTCCTGCCATGAGCATAAATAATGGTATTATCATCCAAATCATCGATATTATTACGATAATCCAAAAAAACCCAGCCACCCCCATTACGAGCCTTATTAAAGGAATGATTTAGATAAAAATCGTTATCTTTCGCTTGTACTACCGGATAATTAATATTAGTACCTTCTACTCTAATAAAAGCCTTAGTATCACTATTCTTCTTTAATAATTCGGTAAAATCAACACTCATTAGGGGTAGATTAATATACTTCCAATAATCACTCGATTTATCTTCCCCACTAGGAGCATTTACTAATTCCTCTTGATTCAAATCCACCGGAATATCCTCCACTGGAGCAATATCATCAATTTGTTCCATTTCATCATCTAATTCGCTATTATCCTTATTCCACTTCATAATATGGAAGCCACCCCATAGAGCACCACCAACAAAAATAGTAATAATTAAAATCCAAACCCAAAGTCGTAATCTTAACTTTTTCTTATTTTTCTTAGCACCCTTTTTCTTCTTAGTATCTATCTTAGTTTTACTATCATTACTCTTAGAATCTTTATTTTTATTATCTACTTTTACTTTATCTTCTTTTGATTTATCCTTACTTTTATTATCCATGAATAATGCCTCCCTATGAATTCATATTCACATAACCTATTATAAAGAAATATTTGGAAATTTACTAGTCTATTTTTAATTAGAGCAAACAAAAAAGCCAAGCTATGCTTGACTTCAATATTTATTAGGATAAATTTATCAATTATCTAGATAATACTTTTTTAAGAGATAATGCTACGGCTCCGACACTAGTTAATGCCATTGTTACGTAAGTCATTATTCCATCATAAGTTTGTGGACTATCATCTATTGTATTATCTGATGTTGGTGGTGTTGGATCTTTAGGATCACCTTGACCTTCTGGATCTTCTGTTTTAGCAGGAGTAACTGTTATTGTTCCATCTTCTGATTTACTATAAGGAACGTTAACACCTAGTAAAGTTTTGATTGCATTTTCTGCTGGTCTTTTACCATTTGCAACATCAACTTCGCCAACTATACCATTAGTGTATGTCCCACCTGTTATTATTCCTTGTTGTTTATCTAAGAATGCTTTATCTTTAATTTCCATAGCAGGAGTTTGTCCTCCACTTGTGTATGTACCTCCAGCAAATGAATATTTACCAGTTGATGTACCATCAGCAAAACTTATAGTATATTTCTTATCAG
>CAZQAO010000054.1:0-5058 GCA_964591225.1 uncultured Muribaculaceae bacterium
TAACCAAAATAATTCCATAAAAAAATAGATAACTTCTACTTTTTAGGTATAAATTATTCTATTTTATATATAAATCGTAATATTCATCATAAGTAATATTTTTATCAACTACATCAGTAGCAATATCTACTCCTAAGTAACGTAAATGCCAGGGTTCTGCAATATAACCAGTAATATTTTGATTTTCTTCGGTATAACGAACTATAAAACCATATTTATAAGAGTTTTCTTCTAACCATTTGGCATCTTCATCTTTAATATAGTTGTATCCAATACTCCATACATCGACAGCTAAACCTGTTTGATGTTCAGAGTGACCAGGTCGAGCAGAATAAGTATCGGCTTCATCTTTACCATCTTTGGTTACATAATTGTTATAAATCGTTGTTTGTTTATCGTAAGAACGATAAGCACTATAAGGCCTGATATTAACATTTTCTAATTTACCAGCAGCAACTAATTCTTCAAAAGCATCAGCAGCTTTGGAACGTAATAGATACATACTATCATAACTTAAAGGTTTTAAATCATTGGGTTCATAATTACCTAAAGAATGATATTTATTAACTAAAACGGTGTATTCATCTTCGTTAGAAATACTTTCAATTTGGGTATAAAAGTCGTGATCTAAACCAATATTTACTTTTATTACAGCATCTTCTAAAGAACTATTAGTTTTTTCTTGATAAGCTTCATAACGCGCTATTTTATCAACTTCAAAATTAGGAATATGATAATAATTTGTTAAATTAACTTTATCTAAAGTTAATAATTTTTTAATATTTGTATCATTAATATTTTGGTAAATTTCATTGATTTCTTCAGTATCATAATTTTTATCTAATAAAGTATTAACTTCTGCAATGAAATCATCTTTATCAATATAATTAATTTTCTCGTAATATTTTACATATTCATCTTTAAATAAATTACTAGTAAGAGCACTTTCTAATGTCTTTGAATAAGTTTGTTTATTTATTTTATTATAAACATTTTCTTTTTTCATTAAAGATACCACCTGACTATTATAAACTGTATTTTCTTCGTGGAAAAAATATGTACATATGCCAGTAACTACTAAAATTCCTAAAATAATCCAAATACTATTTTTTAATTTCATATTCCACCATCTTTCTATTATTAATTATAGCATATTCTCTTAAATTTATTGTGGAATATTATTATAAAGTAGTCATAGGTTTAATTAGAGGTGGATTTTATGAAGAAAGTTATTAGTTTATTTATTTTCTTCTTTCTATTTACAAGAAGTGTTTGGGCTTTAGAAGATCTTGCTCCTAATTCTAAAAGTGCTATTTTATTAGAAACTTCAACAGGAAAGATATTATATGAAAAAAATGCTGATGAGAAATTAGCTCCTGCTTCTATGACGAAAGTTATGAGTATGTTATTAATTATGGAAGCTATTGATTCTAATCAAATAAGTATGGATGATGAAGTTGTTATTAGTGATAATGCCTCAAGTATGGGAGGAAGTCAGATTTTTTTACAAACGGGAGAAAAATATAAAGTTCGTGAGTTATTAAAAGGAATTGCTGTTGCTTCGGGGAATGATGCAGTTGTGGCAATGGCCGAGAAAGTAAGTGGTAGTGTTGCATCTTTTGTGGAATTAATGAATAAAAGAGCTAGTGAATTAGGTCTTAAAAATACGCATTTTGATAATCCTCATGGCTTAGATAGTGAAAATCATTATACGACGGCCAGGGATATGAGTATTATGGCAGAAGAATTATTAAAACATAAAGATATCTTAAATTTTACTAGTATTTATGAAGATTATTTAAAAAAGAATGATGGTTCTAGTATTTGGTTAGTTAATACTAATAAATTAGTTCGTTTTTATGAAGGAGTAGATGGATTAAAAACTGGTTATACAGAAACAGCTGGATATTGTATAACTACAACTGCTCAAAAAGGCAATATGAGATTATTATCAGTAGTTATGAATGCTCCATCAAGTGATTTAAGAAGTAAAGATACCACTAATATGCTAAATTATGGTTTTAATACCTATCAATTAGAAGTTTTATTAGAAAAGAATAAAGATTTAGGAACAATAAATTTAGAAAAAGGGAAAAAAGAAAGTACTCATGTTTATTTAAAAGATGATGTTACTATTTTAAAAAAAATAGGGGATGAAAAAGAAAAATATAATTATAATATTGTTATTAATAACCATCAAGTTCCTTTAAAAAAGAATGATATAGTGGGATACTTAGAAGTTCTTGATGAAGATAGTAATATTGTTAAAAAAGAAGATATTGAAGTTTTAGAAGATATTAAAAAAGCTAATCTCTTGGATTTATGGAATCGTATTTTATCTTCCGTTACCAGTGGTAATTTATTTTAAGAATATCTAAACTAAAAAGTGAAAACAAATTGTCAATTTATGAGGAATCAAATGTAATAAATTGTAAATAATGCTATAATGTGTTTGGTAAGGATGAGATAATATGGCTAGTACTAAAAAAAAGAAGAAAAAAAAGAAATTTCGCTTTTTAGTTTATTTTTTATTTTTTTTAAGTTTAATTACTCTCGGAGTTCTTTTTGTTTTAGATATTATTCCCCTAAATTATTTTATTTTATTAGCAGTTATGGTGATCGCCTTAGATTTTATTATCTCTTATTTTTTATTAGGGAAAGGTTGGTTAAAAAGGCTTTTTGGTACTATACTAACAATATGTACTACGGGAATAATGGGTTTTATTTTATTTTATAGTTTTAATACTTTAGATTTTTTACATAAAATTTCGGGGGGTAATTATAATACTGAAAATTATAACATGATTGTTTTTAAATCAAGTAATTATAAGAAATTAAAAGATTTAGAAGAAGAAGATATCGGTTATTTTAAAACTCCTGATGATGAAGGCATGGAACAAGCTAAAAATTATGTTGATAAAAAAGAAAAAGTTAATTTTGTTTCTTACGATGATATGTCTAAATTATTAGATGACTTTTTAAATGAAGAAGTTGAAGCTATTTTAGTTGAAGATGCTGAAAAAAATATTTTAGAAGAAGAAAGTGATGCTTTTTTGTCTTTAGAAAATATTATTTATTCTTTTTCTATTGATATTTCTTTAGAAGATGATTTAACTAAAGATGTTAATATAACTAATCAACCCTTTAATGTTTTTATATCAGGTATAGATACTTATGGAAAAATAACAAGTGTTAGTAGAAGTGATGTTAATATGGTTATTACTGTAAATCCTAATACTAATCAAGTTTTATTAACTAGTATACCGAGAGATTATTATGTCAAATTAAATGGGATAAATACTACTTATAAAGATAAATTAACTCATGCCGGTATTCATGGTATTGAAACTTCAGTTAAAACGGTAGAAGATTTATTAGATATTGATATTAATTACTATGCTAAAGTAAACTTTACTTCTTTAGTAGCGATTGTTGATAAACTAGGGGGAATTGATGTTGAAACAGATGAAGCTTTTAAAGCTTATTATGTCGAAGATGAAGTAGTTAACTATAGTTTTAAAAAAGGAACTAATCATTTAAATGGTAAACAAGCTCTTGCTTATTGCAGAGAAAGAAAAAGTTTAACCGAAGGAGATATTGCTCGTACTAAACATCAACAACAAGTTTTAGAAGCAATATTAAATAAAGCTTTATCTAAATCTATAATTACTAAATATAATGATTTATTAAATTCTTTAGAAGGTAAAGTTATTACTAATATGGGTACTAAGAATATGACTAGTTTAATCAAAAAACAACTTAAAAATATGTCTTCATGGGATATTATGAAAAATACTTTAACAGGTACTAGTGATTATGATTATACTTATTCCTATAAAAATTCTAAATCCTATGTTATGGTTCCGTTAGAAGAATCTTTAAATACCGCCAAAGAAAAAATAAACCAAGTTATGAATGCCAAAAAATAGTGAATGCTATTTTTTTTTAAATAAGTTTTGACAACCTTTGTCGAATCTATTTAAAAAAAGAAATTTATATTTTAATATGCTTATCACAAAGGGTGATAAAAATGTTTCATATAGATTTAGAGTATAATAAGGGTATCTTATTTGCTCGATTAAAAGGAAATCTTTCCCGTAAATGTGCTGATAAATTAAATAATTATTTAGTTCCAGTACTTTTAAAACATAAGATTAAATTCTTAGTTTATAATTTATATGAAGTAACTGGTATTGATGAATCTGGTTTAGAAGCTATGCGTAACACTAAATGTGCTATAAAAGCTAACAAAGGAAAAATATTTTTATGTGAAGTCCCTAAAGAATTTTCAAAAGAAATTAGAAAATTACGAATTAAAGAAACAACTAATGAATTAACAGCATTTGATTTAATACAAGTTTAGGAGAGAATATAAAATGACTTTTACTGACGAACAGATAGTACAAATGAATACACCACTAATTTATAAAATCGCCAATCAATTTTATAATGTTGATAAAGAAGATTTATTTCAAGAAGGTGCCATAGCAGTTTTAGTAGCATATAAAAAATATAAAAAAGATGCTACTGTAAAATTTTCAACTTATGCTTATCCCTATATTTTTGGAGCTATGTATGCTTTTGTAAATAAAGAAAATCATAAGATAAAAGTTAGTAAAGATGTTTTAAAAGAATATAAAAAAATTGAACAAACTAGATACTTTCTAGCTCAAACATTAAATAAAGTTCCAACTTACGAAGAAGTAGCTGTATATTTAGAAAAAGATAAATCTTGGGTAGAACAAATTGTTAGTTCAGCAACTATTATAATGACTAGTTTAGATAGTAATGAAGAAAATGAAAGAAGTATGTATGAATCTATTCCTAATGAAGACGTCATTTCTATAGATGATCAAATTATTTTAAAAGATGGATTAAATAGTTTAAATGAAGAAGAAAAACAAATTTTAATTTATCGTTATATACATAACTTCACTCAACAAGAAGTAGCCAGAAAACTAAATAAAACTCAAGTTATGATATCTAGATATGAGAAAAAAAGTTTAGATAAAATAAAAACATATATAGATAATTAGAGAATGCCAAAGTTCTCTTTTT
>CAZQAO010000055.1:0-5014 GCA_964591225.1 uncultured Muribaculaceae bacterium
CTACCTCATTTTTAGTATAACACATTATTGCAAAAAAAGACTATCGTAATACTTTATTTTTAACGATAGTCTTTTAGACAATATTATTAATTATAAGATACTTGATAAATATTTTGGCCATCTTCACTATATAATAAATCTAAATCCATTATATTTTTAGGGCTAGTTAAAGTTACACTACTTACTATATAGTCAATATCTAACTTATCAAAATCTTTCATATTTAGATATAATGATATTGAATCAGTATAATTTAATTCAAAATAACTTTCTTCTTCCGTACTTTCAACATAAACATGAGCATAGCGGTTATAAATATCATTATATTTACCATCGGCATCTATTTTTTTCCATAGTTCTAAATTAGGAACCATATTAGTACTATTAATAGTTCTGGCTCCATTAGCAGCCATATAGTTACCTATTACAAAACTATTATTCATAGATATCCATCTCGCATCAGGATCTTTTTTTACTATTTCACTAATTTTTTTAGCTAATGGTTTATCATGTAATACTGCTACTCCTTTTGATACTGGATGAACCATTATACCTGAACCAAACGATAAAATAGCGAAAGTAATTAAAAATAAATAATTTAATTTTTTATAATTTAATAGTACTGCTGTGAAAAAGAATATCAGTAAAGCAATTATTACAATAGATGATTTTAAAGTTAAATAACCATTATTAAAGGAATTAAAAATATAAAGAACCCCAACTACCGATAAAATGGCAATTAGAACAGCAATAACTATTTTTTTAACATTAATATCCTTTTTTTCACTAATAGCTATTAATCTAAACATTATTAAAATACAAACATATTCTATAACATTAGTTAATCTTTGTGTCGGTGAATAAGAAAGTAAGGTTATTTTAGATAATAATGGAATATTAAAAAATGCATTGATAATATAAATACTAGATATTACTACTAAAAATACTGTTAATAAATCGATAGAATTAGATTTAGATTTTTTATTCTGTTTCTTATTTTTATATAAATCAACCAAATGTTTAATAATATATGCTATTCCTAAGATGATAGGTAAAGGAAATAACCCTATAAATTGTGCACTTTCGCTATTGTTAGCAGTTGGTTTATACCATAAAAACAAGGAATTAGCATAGTTAAATAACGTTTCCCATCCGGTACCACCTACTGAAAATCTTTTACCTGGGTAGACAGTATTATTAACTATTTGGTAAACATCTTTTGATTCTAAATAACTAGGTAAAACTAATCCTCCCCCTATACACAAAGCTAGTATAATAAACAATATCGTCGATTTTACATCTTCCTTTTTTGTATTTTTTATTAAAATATATAAGACAATTAGAAAAAATACATAGGAAAAAGGAATTAACCATGCTGGATACATAGTCATAATATCACACGATATGAGCCAGCCAATAACAATAACTTTTAATAATTTGCTTATTTTTGTTTTGGAATGGACAAAACTATTAACCATGACTACAATGGCTTCTCCATATAATAAAATATTATAACATGACCACCATACAACCATAGGGGCAAATGATATAATTAAAGCTCCTGCCAAAGAATAAATTTTTTTATTTTTAGTGATAATCATCATAAAATCAAAACTGACAAATGCTAAAATAATCCATTCAAACAAAGTATCGACAGTTAAGCCTCTTTCTTCTCCAAAAAGTAAATATCCTAGATAATCAGGGGTAGTTAAAGATGATATTGATTTAGTTGGCATATTAGGATAAAAAGTGACAATATTATCTTTGGCCATCATAATATTATTATTTTTAGAAAGCGGATCATTTAATTGAAATTGAGACATTTTTAAAGGGGTAGAAGTGGCCCATTCATCGCTTCGTATTGGTTCTAATTTACCATAAAAAGGATTATATTCTTCTTTGGATAAATTAGGTTGAACATAAGAATTATACATACCTATAGAAGATGTATTGTAACCCATTATTAAGACAAATAATAATATTCCTAAACATATAAACCATCGTTTACGATAGATAAAATCCCAAATAACTGAGGGTTTTATAAAAAAATGTAAACTTATAAATAACATCAAAAGCAATAACCATAAATATAAATCAAAATTTACAGTATAAAAAGCTTTAAGAAAAATATATGGAAAAATTATGGAAAACACTATAGCAAAATAACCAACATATTCTTTTTTAATCATAATTTTCCTCCCTTTTTATTTTTGTCTAACACAAACCAACCCTTCTTACTAAAATTAACATTATACATTTTATCAAAAGCAATTTCTTCTGGCCACTTTTTATACATATATTCTTGCTCTTGAACAAATCTTTTATACTTATCAGTAGTTGTGTCATAACCTCGAGATTTAGATTCATGATGATACAATTCAACTTGAGGTAAAAAAATATTATAATAACCTTTTTGTATTAATTTTAAATTAAAATCAATATCATTATAAGCAACTTTTAAAGTTTCGTCTAATCCTTTTACTTCATCAAATTTTGTTTTTTTAATCATCAAACATGCTGCTGTAACAGCACTATAATTATAAGGAACCCGAAGACGACCATAAGAACCTACATATTTTCTATTAACTCCAATATAAGCATGAGATGCAACACCACCTAAACCTAAAATAACACCGCCATGTTGTACTGTATTATCGGGATATAATAGTTTCACCCCCACTGCTCCAATATGCGGTAAACTAGCATAACCTACCATAATTTCTAACCAATTGGGAGTAATTATTTCCGTATCATTATTTAATAATACAATATATTCTCCTTTAGCTTGGTTAACTGCTAAATTATTAATTTTAGAATAATTAAATTCCATATTAGCATCAACTACTCTAAAATTATCATATTTTTGTTGATAACTTTCAAATAATTGAAAAGTTTTCTTTTCCACACTATTATTATTAACAACAATAACTTCAAAATTTTTATAAGTAGTCTTTTCATATAATGATTTTAAACATTTATCCAAAATATTACTATAATCTTTAGTAGGAATAATAATAGAAATAAGAGGTTCCTTTTTTAATTTATAATTGACAATATAATAACCACATTTATCAATAGTAACTTCACCAGCTAGTTTTCTTCTTTTTAAAGCATGTTCAATACTTATTTTACCTTTATCATTAGCATAATTTTTATTAGCTAAATCAGCGGCGGTAGATCCTTCTATCATACGCCAATGATACAATATTTTAGGAATATGATAAATTCGATCAGTTACTTCGCTAACTTTTAAAAATAAATCATGATCTTGAGCTCCTTCTAAGCCCACTTCAAAACCACCTACTTGTTCTACTACTTTCTTACGTAATACCGAAAAATGACAAATATAATTTATACTCATTAAAGTATCAGGTGCAAAATCGGATTTAAAATGAGGATAACATCTTTCTTCTTTCTCATTTAATTTATCTTCATCACTATAAATAAAATCTAATTTTTTATTTTGATTTAATACTTTTACCACTTCATATAAAGCATTTTCAGTCAAAATATCATCATCATCTACTAAACCTATAAATTCTCCTGTAGCCAGTTTTAAAGCATCATTAGAAGCATTGGAAATATGACCATTTTTCTTCCGGTATTTTACTTTAATACGATTATCTTTCTTTTCATATTCTTTTAAAGTATTAATAGTATCTTTATTCGTAGAAGCATCATCTACTAAACATATTTCAAAATGAGAATATGATTGATTTAAAATAGAATCTAAACAAGCACTTAAATAATGAGAACTAACATTGTATATAGGTATTAAAATAGAAATTAGTGGTTGATATTTTAAATCAACATATTCTTCTTCTTTTTCAAATTCTTTAATCCATTTATGATAATCTTTTATATTATCTGGATTATAAAATAAACTATTCTCACTACTTTGTAATTTATTTATAAATTCCAGCCAATATTTTTTCCATAATCTTGGAGGTATTAAAAAATGATATTGCTTCCAAGCAGCACGTATTCCACGATAAATAACATAAAAAAAATGTCCTACTCGATTTATAAACTTTTTTATAATCGCAAATATTTTATTAAAAATACGGATAAATAATCCATTACTTACTTCTAGTACTAACTGTTTATCTAAATAAATTTTAATTTTATGATCATTTTTAGAAAGATTAACATAATAGTAAAATTCATTTTCTTCCATAACTGGTTTCTGTTTTGCTTCCAAGGTTTTATCATTACACTGAAAAGATATTTTAGCATCTTTATTTTTTAAATTACCACTTATAGAACATTGAGGATGAATAATACCACTTAATTCTATTGATGAAAATTCGATTTGGTCATTATAATGAATCTTGTAATAACTAGATGGAATTGATTTTATTTTTTGAATAATTCTAGTTCCTAGTCGATTTTTAATTTTCGCTACAAAATATTCCTTATTATCTACTTTTACAATTAGAGATAAATTTTTATCTTTTTTATCAACTTCTTGTCGGATTACAAAATTATGTTCATTAATAAAAGGATGTAATAATATCTTTTCTTGATTATTTTTAACTAAATAAAATTCAAAATGATCTTTAATAATTGATCCTGAAATTTCAACTACTGGATGATTAATACCACCAATATGAATAGATTGAATTCCAATAAAATCATTTTCTTCCAAAATTTGAACAGTAAACATATTTAGAAGCACGGATTTTATCTTTTTTATTATTCTTTTATATTTTCGATTTTTTATTTGTAAAACAACTTGATTTACCGAATTATCAATTAGTGTAATTTCTTTTATGTCATTTACTAATGCTGTTAATACAAAAGTTTTTTTATCTTCATTAACATTTAATTGATACTTTAATTTTTTTTGATCACCTAATAAAGAGAAATTTAAATTTTCGTTATATAAACCAATAATCTTTAAACTAGGATGTTTTACTCCGGTTAAGTGATATTGTATTACTTCTATATTTTCCAAAATTATACCTCCTCTGCAAAACCCCTTTGCAATTTTCTAAATATTGCATAACCAATA
>CAZQAO010000056.1:0-4850 GCA_964591225.1 uncultured Muribaculaceae bacterium
ATGTCTTTAATTGGAGTCATCATGGGTGAATTTTTAGTTAGTAAGAAAGGTATTGGTTATCTAATTATTTATGGAACACAAGTATTTAATCTTGATATTGTAATGAGTGGTATTATTATCTTAATTATTATTTCATTTATCTTATATGAAATTGTAGATAAACTAGAAAAAAAGTTACTAAAAGAATAAAAACTGTTATCAAGACAGTTTTTTTAAGTTATGCTAATCTAATAGCTCTATTATAATGATTAGAATTTTCTTCAGTAGTTTTATTAATAGATTGATAATTTCTTAGATCATTATAAAATTCGGCACATTTACGATAATCAGCTGCAGTAAATGCATGAGTACCTACTAAAAAATTAATTCGATCTAAAGCAACTAATTTTTGATCTTCAGATAACGTATCAAGAACAGCAAAATTACAAGCAGCCATATACATATTTTCAATGACACTAATTTCTGCTGTTGTTAATAAAGATATATAATTATTACCTCTTTGTTCTTTTAAAGCTGCTATTTGTTGCATTATAAAAATAATATAGGCAGATTTGTCAATATTCTTTAATTTCGAATTATTATTCATTTTCATAAACCCCCTTTGTACCTATTTGATACATGCGGTTTATGATAATACCATAAAAAAAGCAAGATGTCAAATCTTTACTTTAGCTCGAAAAGTAACATAGGTATAAGATAAGTACGGATTGGCTTCTAAATTATGTAATAACTTTTGTTCTTCTTCACTATAAGTTTCATACCAAAAATAATAATCTATATCCGTAAAACCATTTTGTTTTAATAAATTATCCATATCTTGAATCGTAAACCAATTTTTAGGAGGGTGAATTTCAGAAAAACTATGACCATTTATTAACTCATAAATATTTTTGATATTACTAGCATTATGAAATTCGCCGATAATCATCCCTTTAGGACTTAAAAATGATTTTAATTCTAAAATAAAGTTAGTAACATCTGCTACATTTTCTAATTCTGTTCCCAGTAAAATTAAATCATAATCATGTTCTTTGATATCTATCTTACTAGCATACGTTTTAAATAATAAATTAGCTATCTTGCGTTTAGCATTATCTGGTTCTAAACCAGCAATTTGGTTAAATTTATATTTATATTTCATTGCTAATAAATTAGTGCCAATCCCACAACGCCAATCTAAAACTTTTGGACTTTCAATAGTTAAGGGAAACGATGCCGATTTTATTTCATCAAAAGCCCAAGTATTAAAATGCCATTTACTATAAAAATAAGCTCTATTCTTATTTAAGACTGGATAAAATTTATCTAAATTTTGGCGAAAAGAAGTACCTAAATAATGATGGATAAATACATCATGACATAAATAAAGATGATAACCTAGTTTTAAAATTCGTAAAGATAAATCATTATCTTCTATGTATCCCGGAGTAAAATTTTCATCTAACTCTTTTAATTTTTCCCAGACAGTTCTTTTAATTAAAAGACAAAAACCAATTAAAAATACTTTTTCTTCCCAACGAGCAGAATTAGAAATATTATTAGCTCGAGCTAGTTTTTGCATTTCTAAAAAATTATCATAAGTAAATGTTACGCCCTGATTATTTTCATTTTGATTACAAACTGGTCCTACTGCTCCAATTAAAGGATCACTATATAAACATATTTTTAAATTAGTTAACCAATTTTCAGTAACAATCGTATCATTATTTAATAATAACAAATCATTATTTTTTTGAGCTAGTTTAATTCCCTCATTACAGCCTTTTGGAAAACCGACATTACTATTATTAAAAACTACTTTTAAATCATTTTGTTTTAATAACCACTCTCTAGTACCATCCGTTGATAAATTATCGACCACAATAATCTCATAACTATTAGGATCAGTATACTTACGAATACTTTGAATACAATCTTTAGTATAATCTAAATGATTATAAGTAAGAATAATAATTGATGTTTTATTCATGAGACACCTCTAATAATTAGTACGTTTATGGAAATTATTTATACCAAGTTATATTTATTAAAAATTAATTCATACTAAATTTAGGTGATAACATGGAAATTATCATAAGAGCTGTGGTTATGTTTGTAATTTTATTTTTAATTATTAAAATTTTAGGAAAAAAACAAATTCAAAATTTAACTTTATATGATTATATTTTAAGTATTACTATCGGCTCTATTGCTGCTGATACCATCATTAGTTTAGATACCCCTTTATACGATGGGATTATTGCTTTATTAATTTTTGGTCTTATCGGTTATATTTCCTCTTTTATTTCTTTTCATAATCATATGGTCGAAGAAATTATGGATGGCGAACCAATAATTTTATTTGAAAATAATAACTTTAACTATCAAAATTTAGAAGCTGCTAAATTAAGTGTAGCCAAAGTTTTAGAAACTTGTCGTCTTAAAGGATGTTTTGATATTAATGAACTAGATTGTGCTGTTCTAGAGCCATCAGGAGATATATCTATTCTTTTAAAAGAAAAAGATCAACCCTTAACTAGTAATGATCTTAAAAAAAACATTCAAAAAAAGCGTAACAAACAAACTTTAAATTACTTAATTATCGTCGATGGTGTCTTAAACGAAACCGAATTAAAAAAAGCTAAAAAAACTAAAAAATGGCTAAATAACTACTTAAAAGAACAACATCAAGAAATTAATAATATTACTCTTTTATCAATAGATAAAAACGATAAAATTACGCTGTTTATTAAAAATCTTTAAAATAATTTTCGAATGTATTCCGCATCTGAATCATTTTCAAGAGCTAAATCAATTTCTTCTACTAACTTTTCATAATTAATAGCAGTTTTTAAAACGTCTATCTCTTCTTTTAAAGTTTCTAAATAAAATGGTTGCACTGGAACTAAATATTTTTCTAACATAGGCAAAACCATTGGTAGTATATATTTATCATCACCAATATCTAAACTGAATTGATTAGTAGACTTCATAAATTCTAAAGTAGATGCTTTATCATTTAGCTTAGTTATTTGAGGTCTTTCTAATTTATAATATAAATTTTTTTCAAAAACTAACCCAACTGAAGTATCATAAACCCAAGTAGTGCCATCACTTTTTATTCTTTCGGCAAAACAATGATTAGCATAATTAACATCTTGCAAGCGATAGGTATCTATATATTTTGGATTTAATCTTAAATTATCGATATTCGCAGAAACAACTTGAAAGTCATCATCACCAAACCCTAAAGTAATTAAAGAAGCTCGATCATAACAAAAACCATTACTTAACTTATCATGCAAAATATATATAGAGGCAGGAAGTCCACCACTATAGATATGCCTTAAATTCGTAATTAATTCATCATCATATAATTTAATTAAATTATTTTTAATGCCATAGGTAAATAAAACATCATGTCTTTTTTTATATAATTCCCATTTCTTTTGTTCTAATTCCGTAGCCATAATAATCTCCCTTTTTTAATTAGCACCTATCTTAGCATAAAAAAGCTTTTTAGACAAACAAAAACCTAAGCTTATAATAAGTTAGGTTAAAAAATTATATTCTGCGAGTTAAATTTTTACCTTCATTAAAATGACAATCAGTTGGGCAATCAAAATCCGGAAAAGTACATCTTGCTCCATGAGAATACTTATCAATATCGGTAGCTAACGGACTATGATTTGCTTCCAATGCCTTTTTATATTTTAATAATGTTTCTTTAGTTTTTAACATAGTTTCTAATAAAACCTCAGAACATAATCGATCTTTACATTTTAAAATAAAATCATCATATTTTCCCATTTCATTAATCATAACAAGTTCTCCTTGCGGATTAACTTGTTCTACACTTTTCATATCTACAAGCCATTCTTTAACTAACTCTGGTTCATCAAGAATAATAGGAGGGATAAAATATTCTTTCTCAGTTAATAATTCCATTTGATAATCAAGAGTTCTATGGCGATGAGCATGGGCATAATAAGCTAAAGTACCTTTATAATGTGTGGAATATACATCACCAAAATACTCTTCTTTTTTATCTAAAGAATTCCCAAAAATAGATAACTTTCGATGTTTATCATTTTTCATTAATCCCTCTTCTAAGACATTAACTCTGGAAAGTTCTAGAATTAACTCTTGCATAGCAGATGCTAATTTTCTTTCAAAATCATTATTCATATCAGCATTTTTAATATAATCTTGCATCCAAGAAGCAAGATAATTAATTTGTCTTAAAGAAGTTGAATAAATCATTTGCGTTGGCATAAATACTGTTACTAAATATCTGGCATTCTCTTGAGCTAATTTTTGAATTTTAGTATCATTGTATATATAACCATATTGTTCTTTAATTTTACCTTTAAATAATTGTAACCACTTATTATAAAGAATTTCTTCATCTTTGGTAATAACTGAACCATCTTGTCTTATAATCGGTGTATATCTAGCTGACTTTTCACTCGTTGTATATTGATTTTCATTATTTAAAACCATAGCTAAAATTTTAGGTATATTTTGTAAATTAAAATTTATAGTAATATGATCATAAACACTATGATGACCATTATTTAAGGTCATAGTAGCTCTACGCATTGTCTTTTCAAGTGGTTCATTTTTTATATGTTCAAAACCTTCCTTATCATAACATACACCCGCTATTTTACTAGATAACTTAATTGCCTCTTCTTTATCAAAAGTTCCATCTGACTTTAAAAATTGGTTAGGCAAAATACCAACTTTAATTTTTATTTGTTCCATTTTCTAACTCCTAATTGATATTTTCCCTTTTTATACTTATAAAAACTATTTTAACAATTTACGTTTTATTAAGCAATATATTTTTAATCAAAAAAACCGAGATT
>CAZQAO010000057.1:0-4770 GCA_964591225.1 uncultured Muribaculaceae bacterium
GTAATATCTTCAGTAATATTTAGAATACTTATTTTTAGTCCCTTAATATAGTGATCTTCTTCTTGAGAATTTTCTTCATCTGGATCTAATGCCTTGCCAGCATAAATGTCCACAATGTCATATTTCGCTTGAACATTTGCTGCAATTGTATTTAATTCTGCCTGTTCGCTGTAACTACAGGTTTCTTCTGCATTTACAGTGGGAATGAAAAGCAAAAGTAAAGCGAATATCACACCTTTAAAATGTTTGCACATACACTCACCAACCTAAAATTTCATGACTAGATTATAACATAGGACTTCGGCAAATACAAGGATGAATTGAATTTGTTCGTTTTTCATAAAAAATTATGAATAAAAGTTATTATTTTTTACTTATTCTTTTTGAAAATATGCCAAAGAAAATTGAATTACGTTTTTCTTTATGATATATTTATGATGGTGATAAAATGAAAAAGAATAATAAAGTCTTATATATTATAATTGCAATCGTGGTTTTAATTGGTATTTTTTTAGTTTATAAATTTGCTTTTAGTAGTGAAAATTCTCATATTATTCCTATCACAGTCAACGAATTAGAATCTAAAATCAATAATAAAGATTCTTTTATATTAGTTATTACTCAAACTGGATGTAGTCATTGTGAACAATACCTACCAGAGTTAGAATATACTTTAGAAGAAGTAAATTTAGAAGCTTATGATTTAAATATAACTGGCATAAGCGATGACGAACAAAAAAAATTAGCTAAACATGTTAATTTTAATGGTACACCAACAACTGTCTTTTATACCAATGGGGAAGAAAAAACTACTTTAAATCGGATTATTGGTTTTGCCTCCAAAGCCAAAATAAAAGAGCGTCTAAAATCTTTGGGGTACATTAATTAATGAATTCTTTTCTTAAATTTTTAAAAGGAATTTTTTTTAGTGCTGTTCTTTTTTGCTTATATTATTTAATTTGCCCTAATTTATTTACTTTTCTTTTTAAAAATGGTTTAGAAAGTTCTAATTATTGGATTCAAAATTTAAGTCAATTAGGAGTTTATTTATTAACTTTTTTAGTAATATTATTTATAGTTAGAAAAGATATTTGGAAACAATGGAAAGAGTTTATTCATAATCCTAAACCGATATTAAACAAAGGATTAACTAATTGGATTTATGGAGTTATTATCATGGTTATTTCTAATTTATTAGTTACTTCAATTGTTGGCAATATTGCTGTCAATGAACAAACTACTAGAGAAACCTTATTAAAGTTTCCAATATATGCTATTCCCACAATTGTTTTTATGGGGCCATTCTTGGAGGAAATAGTTTTTAGATACGGATTTCGTAAATCCTTTACCAAAAAGATTCCTTATGCTTTATTTTGTGGCTTAGTCTTTGGGTTACTTCATGTTATAACTGCCTTTGATTCCGTAGCGGCTATTTTACCTAATATTAAAGAAGTATTATTTTTAATTCCTTATGGTTCTTTAGGTTTCTTTTTTGCTTGTTCTTACTACGACACAAAAAATATTTTTTCTTCCATCATCCCTCATATGTTACACAACACCCTTTCTGTTATTCTTATTTTAATTAGTAACTTTTTAATGTAAGGAGGTAAATTATGACTAAAGAAGAAAAACCAAAACATAAAAAATTAAAAATAATTATTCTGACTATTACTACTATTTTAGTTCTTTTTTTTATTTATGTTTATTTTATTGAACCTAAAAGAGTTATTGTCAAAGAAATACCTGTTACTGATGAAAAACTTCCACAAGAATTTAATGGTTTTAAAGTAGTGCAATTCTCTGATATTCATTATGGTAATGCTATTAACGAAAAAGAATTAGATAATATTGTTAACAAAATTAATAAATTAAAACCGGATATATTAGTATATACCGGAGATTTATTAGATGATGCTATTATTTTGCAAGAAGATAGTTATATCAAGATTAAAGAAAAGTTAAGTAAGTTAGAAGCTAAATTTCGCAAATATGCTGTCATTGGGGATTCTGATTACGTTAATAAAGAAAAATATGTGGAGATTATGACCGAATCAGGTTTTACTGTGTTAGAAAATAGTCACGACTATATATATTACAAAGGAAATAATCCTATCGTAGTAATTGGTACTTCTTCTATTCTAGAACAAGAAAATAATATTGAATTAGCAGCGACTTTAGAAGATAATGCTTCTTACTTTCAAATATGGCTTAATCATGAACCAATGATTTTTGATAGTATTTTAGATCAAGGCTACCGCCCTAATTTATTACTTACTGGTCATACTTTAGGAGGGCTTATTCATATTCCTTATTATGGACCCTTAATTATTCAAAAAGATGCAGCTATGTATAAAGATGATTATTATCATAAAAAAAGAGTAAATATGTATGTTTCTAATGGTCTAGGTACTTATAAATATAATGTTCGGTTTTTAAATACGCCATCTATATCTCTTTATCGCTTATACAATTCATAAAAAAAAGGCCTTAAGCCTTTATTATACACATTCAACAAATGTATCAGTTAAACAACGTATCGCACAAACACAATCTAAACTTATCGTAAAGAAAGAATTAGTAGCAATATATGGATTTAAACTTGTTGGATCAGGATTATCAGCAAGGACACGACAAGTACAACAATTTCCATCTACTTTCTCTACTCTAAAGACACTAGAGCAATCAGTTGTTCCTGTTACACAAGTAGCTGTTGAATCTTTACTGATTGGCATACTCCACGGAGTTCCATTTCCACCACAGGTATAAAGCATAATTGGTCTAGTATTACAAATAAGACAATTTGGCCCACCACCAAGCATTGGTCTATCACAAGAATCTAAACAATTTTCTGGGCAAGCATTTTGTTGAAGGACTAAAATTACATTTAGAATTTCAGCGATACAGCTTGTTTGTTCTTCATTGTTATTGTTATTACACATATCATTCACCCTTTCATGTATTCTCATTATTAATTTATGATAATCTTTTAAAATAGTTCATCAATTCATAAAAGGTTTTAAAAATTTTAAATATGTTGTATAATTTGAATAGGTGATAAAAAATGAGTACATTTATTCAATATGCCATTATAATCGCTATATTATTATTAATTTCGTTAGTAGTAATGAAATTAATGAGACGTGATTTTAGTGTTGAAGCTAATAAATTAATTAATTATTTAGGTGGTAAAGACAATATTATTAATGCCGAGTGTAATATGTCGCGCTTTAAAGTAATTTTAAAAGATGTAAGTATTGTTGATAAAGATAGTATTCAAAAACTAGGAGCCAAAGGAATTGTGGAAATTGATAACCAGTTAAAAATTATTTTTGGCAAAGATGCTAGACAACTAAAAAAATATATTGATGAAATTTTATAAGTGTAATAATCAAATTACACTTTTTCTATCGCCAAAATACTATTTATAGGAATTTTTTCTCCATTTAATGTTAGCAAAGAATCATTGTATAATCCAACTACTTCTACTTCTCTTTGGCCCTCTTTGGTAGTTAATCTAATTCTTGATTTATAAACATGAGATTTAGCATTAAATATTTTATTAATATCAGTTTTAGTAATACCTACCGCACTCCTAACTTCTTTTTCGGTACTAATAAATGTGTTTTTATTATTTTGTAAATCTTTTTCGATGGGGACTGCATAAACTTTTGGTAATTCTTTATTCATTATGAAACACCTCGTGATATTTTATGATTAAATCCCAAATTTGTTGCATACTAAAACTATGAAAAAGAGCATGGATAAAGACACTTTGTTAGTACTTGTTCCTCTAAGTATCTTAATGATAGTTAGTTTTTTCTGTATGTATCATGCACGATTTATAAAATCAATTTATGCTGATCATTTACTTAAACAAATATTATGGTATGCCATTGGTTTTGGATTATTATTTTTATTAAGAAAAATTAAAATCCGGCCATTATTTGATTATAGTTTTATATTTTATCTGCTCGGTAATATCTTACTTATTTTAGTATTATTTTTAGGTAAAGAAATTAATGGTGCTAGAGCTTGGTTTTCTTTTAAATTTTTAAATTTTCAACCTAGTGAATTTATGAAAATAGCTTTGTTATTATTTTTAATTCGCCTGAGTGAAAAATTTTATTCTCACGAATTAAAGGAACTACCCTATATTTTGTTGTCGGTTCTAGCAACGTTAATTCCATCATTTTTAGTTTTTCTAGAACCTGATACGGGAGCAATTATTATTTATTTTTTACTTCTTTTATCCGTTCTTTTATTTTCAAAGATTCATAAACGATGGTTTGTTATTGCTTTTGCTCTTCTTATTATTTTATTGGGTGGATTCTTTTATTTATATTTCTATCAGCAAGATTTATTAATTAAATTAATTGGAACCAGTTTCTTTTACCGAGTCGATCGATTATTAAATTTTAAATCTGGTAGTGGCATGCAATTAAATAATGCCCTGACCACCATAGGTAATGCTGGATTAATTGGGCATGGGGCTGATAAGAATCTATTATATGTTCCCGAGTTTCCAACTGATTTTGTTTTTACTTTAGTAATTCAAATATTTGGTTTTTTAGGAGGAATATTAGTACTTTTATGTTATCTTTGGTTAAACATATATTTTATTAATAAAACCTTTGAAATTAAAAATTACTCTTATCAATTATTTATTCATGGTTTCTTATTTCTATTTATTTATCAACAAGTTCAAAATATTTTAATGAATTTAGGTCTTTTACCAATTATGGGTATTCCTCTTCCTTTCTTATCGTATGG
>CAZQAO010000058.1:0-4521 GCA_964591225.1 uncultured Muribaculaceae bacterium
CCACAAGGACATGGATCATTTCGACCAATTTTTTTCTCTCTTTTTTTAGGTGTACTTTTTACTTTTTCTTTGCCATCATTAGCAACACCTTGAATAGTTTGTTTTCTTTCAACATTTTGTTCAATATTAGCTTTTAATAAAAATTCAGCAATATTTTGATCAATCTTATCTAATAAGTTTTCAAATAATTCAAATCCTTCCATAGTATAAGCTTGAAGAGGATTTACTTGACCATATCCTCGTAACATAATTCCTTCTTTTAAATGTTCCATAGCACTGATATGATCAACCCATAATGAATCTACAATTCGTAACGAAATAGCTCGTTCAAATTCATGAAAATTAGGAGCAATACTAATTTTTTTCTCATAATCACTAAGTATTCTATCAGTTAATAATTCTTTTATTTCATCTTCTTTTAAATCCATAATATCTTCTGGAGACATTTTTTTATTTTTTAAATAATTAGTATTAATAAACTCAATAATTTCACTTTTATCATTTTCAGTTAAATAACCTTCTGGTTCAATATGATCATCTACTAAATTAGATATCGTATTTTTAAATATTTCAATTACTGAATCATGAATATTTTCGTTATCTAATATTTCATTACGTCTTTCATAAATAATTGTTCTTTGTTCATTGACCACATTGTCGTAATCAAGCAAACTTTTACGCATATCGAAGTTATTTCCTTCAACTTTCTTTTGAGCTGATTCGATACTTTTAGTAATTGCTTTAGAACGAATTGATTGATCATCAGTCATTCCTAAAGATTGGACCACATTTTTAATTCGATCAGTTCCAAACATCCGCATTAAATCATCTTCAAAGGAAACAAAGAATTGACTAGTACCAACATCCCCTTGACGACCACTACGTCCTCGAAGTTGGTTATCGATACGCCGAGATTCATGACGTTCTGTACCAATTACATAAAGTCCTCCTAATTTTACTGTCTCAGGAGTTAATTTAATATCAGTTCCCCGTCCAGCCATGTTAGTAGCAATAGTGATGGCATTTTTAGTTCCAGCTTTAGCAATAATTTCTGCTTCACGTTCATGGTTTTTAGCATTTAATACTTCATGTTTTAAACCTTCTTTAGTTAATAACTTACTTAAATGTTCATTGGCTTCAACCGAGATGGTACCTACTAAAATAGGTTGACCAGTAGCATGTATTTCTTTAATACAATTAATAATAGCTTTATATTTCCCTGCCATAGTGGCATAAACTAAATCTGGTAAATCAACTCTAGCGATAGGTTTATTAGTAGGAATTTGAATAACATACATATTATAAATATTTCTAAATTCTTCTTCTTCAGTTTTAGCTGTTCCGGTCATTCCTGATAATTTTTCATACATTCTAAATAAATTTTGGAATGTAATTGTCGCCATAGTTTTAGTTTCTACATTAATAGTTACATTTTCCTTAGCTTCGATAGCTTGATGTAACCCATCACTAAATTGACGACCTTGCATTAACCGTCCGGTGAATTGATCGACAATAATTACTTGATCATTACTAACAACATAATCTTTATCTTTTTTAAAACCATAATTAGCTTTTAAAGCTTGATTGATGTGATGAACTAAATTAGTATTATTTAAATCATATAAGTTTTCAATATTAAAAGCTTTTTCAATTTTTTTACTACCTTCTTCGGTTAAAGAAACATTTTTAGTTTTTTCATCCACTGTATAATCATCATCATTTTTTAATTTTTTAACAGCTCGATCGGCATCCACATATAAATTATGAGAATTAGCTTGACCACCAGAAATAATAAGTGGTGTTCTGGCTTCATCAATTAAGATTGAGTCTACTTCATCAACGATACAAAAATATAAAGGTCTTTGCACCCGATCTTCAGCTCTAGCAACCATGTTATCACGTAAATAGTCAAATCCTATTTCGTTATTAGTTGAATAAAGGACATCGCAGTTATAAGCTTCTTTTTTTTCTTTAGGAGATAATTCTCTTAAGTTTAAACCTACTGTTAATCCTAAAAAGCGAAAGATATTTCCCATCCATTCAGAGTCACGTTTAGCTAAGAATTCATTAACTGTAACAATATGAACTCCTTTACCAGTTAAAGCATTTAAATAAGTGGGCATTGTTTCAGTCAAAGTTTTTCCTTCTCCAGTTTTCATTTCGGCAATATTGCCATAGTGAATAGCTAGACCACCTAAAATTTGCACATAATAAGGTTTTTCCCCAATAACCCGTGATGCTGCTTCTCTTACGACTGCAAATGCTGGTACAATTAAATCATCTAAAGTACTACCTTCACTTAACATTTTCTTAAATTCATTAGTTTTATTTTGTAATTCTTCATCAGATAATTTTTGCATCTCTTCATCTAATGCTACTATTTTATCGGCGATACCCTCAAACTTTTTTAATTCTCTATATTCTGAATCTATTAATTTTCTAAAAAATCCCATGTTGTTTTTCACCTTCCATAAACTTCATTATAACATAAATCCTAGTAAAAACCATAAAAAATAGATACTTTTTGTATCTATTTGTTATTTCACATTAATTATACCATAATGTTTATCTTTTCTTTTATAAATGACAGATACACATTCTTCTTCAATATTCTTGAAAATAAAGAAATCATGACCTAGTAATTCGGTTTGAATTAATGCTTCTTCTTCATCCATTGGTTTCATTTCAATATTTTTTCTTTTAACAATCTTACTGGTTTCTTCTTTAGTTTCTTCTTCTATATCTAAATTAAAATCAAGAGGTTCGACATTTTTATATTTCTTTTTCATCTTACTCTTATTTTTGCGTATTTGTCTTTCCATCTTATCTATGATCAAATCAATAGCGGCATACAAATCTTCATGACTTTCTTCACTTCTAATTGTAAATTTCTTCGTAGGTATAGTCACTTCAATAGTTTGCGTATTATTATTTACTTTAACATTAACATAAGCTGTTATAGTTTCAGGATGTTCAAAATATTTTTCTAACCGCAAAAATTTACTCTCAATTTTCTCCCTCATTGCTTTTGTAATTGTTACCTTATCCCCATGAATATTAATAATCATAATATTTCACCTTCCTGTTATGATTATACCACATTTAAAGCAAACAAAAAACTACTAAACAGTAGTTAATTCGGCACAACTTACATCAATAGCTTGTAAGCCTTTAGAAGTTTCAATTAGTTTAAAATTAACTATATCGCCTTCTTTTAAAGTTTTGTAGCCTTCTTTCACTATCGCAGAATAGTGAACAAAAATATCTTCTAAGTTGTCACATTGAATAAAGCCATATCCTTTTTCATTGTTAAACCATTTAACTTTACCACACATTTATTAACACCTCACCTTCTTATCTTCAATACTACAATAACATTTTCTTTTTTATCTTCTCAACAAAAAAGATTCGACAAAGTTTGCAAAAATTCTTTGCCTTTTTTAAGAATACTTTATTTTTTGCATTTTGGAAACAAAAATGTTCGAAAAGGCCATTTTTGCGTTCGAAAAGTACTTTTTTGAGCCATTTCGACTAATTTTAGTCATTTCAGACATAAAAACCGGCATTTCGAGCAAAACCCCTTTTATATGTTTACTATTTGTGATATAATTACGTCAGTGGAGGTACCTAACGTGAAAGAAGTTTTTGTCAATCATTCTTTAGCGTATTTAAAAAAGAATAATGTCTGTAACGAAAAGCAAGAAAAAATATTTAAATATACCTTAGAATCCCTATATTCCTTTGTTACTAAAGCTATTGTAATACTAGGACTTTCTTGTCTATTTCATACTTTTAAACTAACTTTTTTCATATTACTTTTCTATTCTTTATTACGGGGATTTACTTTTGGAATTCATGCGACGAAAAATATATATTGTTGGATTATTTCTTTAACAGTGTATATTATTTTTCCCTATCTAATTTTAAGGTACCAATTGCCAACACCAATTTTATATATTTTGAATATTATCGGAGTCATTGCAATTATACTCTGGGCGCCAGCTGATACCAAAGCTAGACCTTTATTAAATAAAAAGAAAAGATTAACGAACAAAATAATAGCTCTTATTTATAGTTTAGGTTTGATTTTATTTTCATTTTTAGGAGCTAATAGTGATATAAAAGAAATGGTTAGCATTATCTTACTATTAAATACCCTTTGTATTAATCCCCTTACTTATTGGTTATTTAAGCAGCCATATAGAAATTATCGGTTTTATAAAAAAATAAATGAGGTTTAAATAGTATTTAATATAAATGTATTTAAACAGGAAAGGAGGGATATACATGGCAGCTATGTTTGCAAATATACTTTCAGCATTAGCTAAAATTGCTAATAACGGTGTTTCTACATTTACATTCTGGGGATTCTGGGATGAAACTGAATGTCCTGAAGAAATGTTATAATACCTAAGTACTTAAGACTGTTGGCAAAGGATACGAATTTGCCAATAGTCTTTTATTTTTCATAAAAAGAAAAAACACCACAATTAGTGTTTTTTAATGGTCAAATTGATGTAA
>CAZQAO010000059.1:0-4495 GCA_964591225.1 uncultured Muribaculaceae bacterium
AATTTTACATGGATTAGAGTTATAATTAGATTTTAAGTAGCAAAGAGAGAAATCTACAAAAAATAGCAAGATTCTCTCTTTTATTCTATTCAAATTTGACTTCTTGCTCTGCTATATTGTATAATTTTAATCTATTCTCAACATCAACTTTGTTAACAAGCCATCCCTTAAACGAACACTGCCTTATAAATTCATCATATCTATTAACTCCATTAATTTCTTTAAGCGTTATTACTACTCCAAATTTAATCCCTCTTCCATCTCCTTTTCCAAGTCTATCTTTAGACTTTACACTTAATCCCCAAGAAGAATTCTCATATACTTTTTTGGCACGAGCGGTTGTTTTATATTTCTCAACAATATGTTTCACATTATCCCATTTTCTATTATACTTTCTAGCATCTCCTTCAAGCACTCTTCCATTTTCATCTGATTGTTTGTTATCATTTATAGTTTTTATGGTAATATTTCCTTTTTTATTTTGCATAACTCTACCAAAATATAAATCTAACTCTGTATTAGTATAATCTACTCCTTGATTTCTAGTGCATTTTGGAAAATAACATAAGGTAGCTTTAGCTATATACGGACATTTTTCTTTATCCAGTGGAACTGGAATTCCATAGGTATATGTATCAAAATCTGTTGATTCACTTTCTATATAAAATTTTATTTCATCTTTACTAGAATTGATGATGTCTTCTATTCTTATTGGTATACATCCAAATCCATAATACTCTGCTTGTTGGTCATCAACTATATTCCAGCCTGTTGCTGAATCAATTAGTAAAGCTTTTGCTATCTCTCTCGATAACCCTAATTTGTATATCAAATATGCCATTTTTCTAGATATCCATGGAGCAGCTATAGATGTTCCATCTGCCATATGTTGTCCTGTTCCTATACATGTTCTTATTTTTTCACCTTCGTCTCCACCATAGTAACATATATCGGGTTTATTAAAAAATGATAATACCTTACCTCTTCTTGTGTAAGATGCTTTTTCTCCATCTTTTTTTACAGAATTAACAACTAATGAATTAATTGAGTCTGCAGGAGAGCCTATTTTGTTTTGATTTAATTCATTTTTATTTGTACCTGCTACAATAAAAATTATATCATAATCAGCTTCAAGTTTATCTAACAATGCTCCTTCTTGGGATATAAAATTTTTATCGATTTCTCTATTTGATCCCAGCGAAAGATTCCATACTTTAATATCTAAATTATTCTCTACTATCTTTTTAATTCTTGTCATTATTGAAAAAGTGCTATTATATTCATGATGTGCAATACAAAAATGTTTAACTCTGAATCTTCCACAACCATCATCTAAATTTGGATTTATTGATGGCCCATCAACAATAATAGAATCTACAGCAGTACCATGTTCTCTATCTTTTTCTGTTATATCCATTCCATCTTGCATATATCTTTCATCATAGTCAACCCAATCTTTAAAATATACTCTATCATCAAATCCTGTATCTAACACACCAATAATTGGTTCATCTGTAGGCATTGGTAATCTCGATATATTTTCAGCTATTTCTTTTATTTCTGTAATGTCTTCTTCCTTATCTTCCTTTGGTAATTCATAATCAGATATATCTTCCACTGACATAGAAATTAAATATGGTGCTTTATTAACCAATATTGATAAAGCATCTTTATAAAGAATAACTGTATTGTTATCTAATAAATTTAAATCTCTACCTTCTATTCCTAAACTTGTCAATATATCTTTTTTACTTTTATTTACATCATACAAAGTAATTGCTTGATTATCTTCTATTTCTTTATCATATATTGGATAAGATAATTTCGTAACTATTGAACAATCTGTTACCACTTCCATAAAAGTAGACATATATATATCGTATTTTGAAAAATTTATATTAGATATATTTTTTTCATCTTCATTATTAAATTTATTGTTAAATTCATTGGACATAATATTTATACATTTCCTTATTTTTTCAATATTAAATTTTAAATTATCCAATGGAATGAAATATGTAATTATATGATATATATTTTTTCCATCTCCTCCATACTTCGCTCCTTTTATCATGTCCGCTATATCATCTTTTGAACTTTTAAATAATATTGTTTTTATTCTCTTACTCTTTGGAACAACTCTATTATATTCAACATTGACTAAAATTCCATCTATAAGCTTTTTATCTTTCCAATATTCATATAAGTTTTCTAAATCTTTTATTATATTTTCTAACTGTTCTACACTTATCTCTGTATTGGCTGATAAACTACTTCCTCCGCCTCTTGATGGGTTACTTCTATTAGTTAATTTACCTTTTAGTTCAATTAAACTATTCATTATTTAACCCCCTCGAAATTGTACTTTTAGGAATTCCTGTTAATTTTTCTATCTCTCTAACCGTAAATTTTTGCTCTTGTAATTTTTTTATATTTTCCTTAGCATTTATATTATTTGCAGTTTCATATAACCTCGTTAAATAATCATATTCATTTGTTGAATCACTAAAAGCTAATGCAGTGCGTATTAAATTTTTCAAATCTCCAGGATATGGTATTGGGTTTAATGTACATATAATTTTTTTAAACAACTTAATATCTCTTGCAGCTACAGGAAATTTTCCTATGTATTCATTTAATATTGATACAGCAACATCCAATAAGTCCTCTTGTGAATATCTATTAAAGTTAATAATTTTGTCAAACCTTCTAATAATAGCTTTATCAAATGATTTATATAAATTTGTAGTTGCAATAAATACTATTTTATCATTTAAGTTATCAAGTTCCTTTAATAATGATGATGTAGCTCTCCCCATTTCTCTTAAATCATTGTTATTTAACCTATCTAAAGCTAGTGCATCAATTTCATCAAATAATATGATTATTTTTTCTGGATGTGGTAAGTAATTTATCTCATCAAAAATAGAATTTATATTTTTTGAAGTTTGGCCCAACTTACTATCAATGATAGCATCAAATTCTGCTTGATATAATTCTCTATTTAATATTCTAGCTATATGTTTTACTGTTTCTGTTTTTCCCGTTCCAGGAGCTCCTTCAAACAAAAATTTATTGACACCAATATTTTTGCTTATTGCATTTACTATACCTATAACATCATCTTTTATTTCTATTGGCAGTGGTAATGAATTATTACTAACTTCTATTTTGGTAAAAAATTCCAATCCAGATTCATAAGATTGAGGCACAAATGTGTTTACATCAGATAATAGTGCTGTTATATATTCGGCTACTTGATAATCGCCATTTTGATCAAAATCTTTGGCAATTTCATATGCCTCATTTCTAAAGCTTGCATCATTATTTTCCACATAATACTTTATTAAATTTAATATATTTTTCTTTTTCATAATACCACCCTTTAAATTATATTGTTTATATTTTATTTTGTCAATAGTGTTCTAAAAAATATTCTTTTGTCCCACTATTGACATCATAAAAATTATGTATTATAATCTCCTTAACAATAAAAAACATCCCAAGTGTTATAAACAACTTGAAATGCATACTAACAAATAACTTCTCGCAAAAGTATTGTTAGAATTATTATAACACTTTCTATTGTTAGAAGTCAACACTTTTGGATTCTTTGGGATAGAAAGGAGAAAAATTTCTATGAAAGCAACTAAAATTAAAATGAAGCTAGGTTGTGGCTCATCAAATAACTTAGTAGAAATAGATCAAATATATCTAGAAGGATGTCAAGAAAATGGATACTATTCTAAAGCTTCAATTCATGATTTTTTAAAAAATAACCCTAATAGTATTCAAGTAAACATCTATCCTTATCCAGACTTGCAACCTATGCTTAGTCAAACTGGAGAAAAATATGTTAGATCGGAAGCAGATTACACCGGAAAAGATAATCTTTTGAATCTTCCAAGAGAGTAGCAAAAAGGCTAGCAGTTGCTAGTCTTTTATTTTATTCAATAACTTATTTTCTTCCCACCTTGCATATTTTTTTCTATAATTAATATCATCACTTGATAAAATTTCAGTACCATCATCAAAAATAATTAAGATTTTACTAAAATCAATTCCTCCAAAATGTAAATAGTCTTGTCCACCATCAATATAACAAGAGTCACATTTGCAAGATACCAAATCATGGACACTTTTTGATTCAATTACATCTCCACAAATTAAGCATTTTATTTTCATAATAATACCTCTATTTATTATAAATCTTATTAAACACTCTTTTTATTATCAAAGTATTTTCGCAGAACCATTTAAAGCCTTCTTCCCATTCTTCTTGATTCGTTACATCGCATTTTTTTATAGTTTTTATTCTTGATGCTTTTTTATTGTCCAATCTTTCCCACTTAAACTTTAAATTTCTTATATTATCTTCAATAATATCCTTATTTTTAAAAAACCAATCATAAATTTCTTTATTGTTATCGATATAAACAGCTATTCCTATTTCTTTTCTTTGTGTATCACAAGTCAATGAAATATGATATTCAGA
>CAZQAO010000060.1:0-4472 GCA_964591225.1 uncultured Muribaculaceae bacterium
TTTTAAGAATTTATGCTCCTTGTTTTAATATACCTTTATCATTTACTAAAACGATATGTTTACTAAAATACTTGAATGAATTTTCTTCATGATCGATGACGATAATGGTTTTACCTTGATTGACTAGATTATTTAAAGCGTTAATAACCATAAATATTTCTCTATTGTTAAGACCTTTGAATGGTTCATCGATGCCAATAACGTTATTATTTGCTGACAAGGCTTTTATTAATTTCATTCTGATATTTTCCCCACCAGACAGATTGGCTGTTTTTTCCCCTATTTGTAAATGACCAAGTAGTAAGTTTTGAGCAACTTCTAAGCGACTCATAATAGTAGTATCAACATCTTTAAAAAATTCTATTCCTTCATCTATAGTCATTTTCCATATATCTTGAATACTCTTGTCGTTAATCTTATATTTTTCTAACTTACGATTAAAACCAGTTCCCCGACAATTCCTACATTCTAGGTATACTTGGCTTTGAGAGTCAGAACCAAAAGTGATAATCCCAGTTCCAAGACAAGTATGACAAACACCTTTAGCACTAGTCATATTAGAGAAAAAAGATTTATCTTGGTGATATTTTTTAGCAAAAAGTTGAATTATATTATTAGCAATATTTAAATCAGTTGCTACCGTGGAACGAACGTTACTTCCCATTGGTTTTTGATTAATATATAAATAATTATCGAATACTTGCGGAAAATACTCTCTTAGCAAAGTAGATTTTCCTACACCAGATGCTCCAGAGATAATATTTAAACGATTATTAGCAATACTTATATTAACTCCTTTATAATCATAAACATCAGAATTAATTTGAATTTTTATTTCTTCTTCAATAGGACTAGGAATCATTTCAAAAGGTTGTCGTTGTTGATTAAGATATGACTGGGTATCAATTAAATTTCCACCTTTTTTTCCTCCACCAGCTCCTAAAGTAATTATTTTTTTGGCTTCATTTAAAAACATTTCGTGATGATCTACAATAAGGAGAGTGTGGCGTTTAGCAAGAGATAAGACGTTATTGTACACAACTTCTTTTTCTTGTAAAGATAACCCAGCTAGTGGTTCATCCAAGACAATTAGTAAATCAGTTAACTGAGATGCAAAAACTTGAATTAATCTTAATCTTTGTAATTCACCTCCAGATAGAGAGGGAATATTTCTATTGATAAATAAATATCCTAAATTTAATTCACAAGCTTTTTTAGCAAAGGTATCTAATTGGTTTAAAGAAAACTCAATAGCTTCACAATCATATTCTTGGCGAACGTTTTTAATCCAACGAGAAATAGTTTCGAATGATTGCATCATAATTTCTCCGATTGAAAAACCACATATGACGTATTCTCTATGATCAAGATTATATTTTTCCCCCTGACATTTAGGACATTTTAATTCAGAATAAAATTCTGCACTAGGAGCAAAGTTTTTTAGCATTGGTATATCGGTCATTGGACCATGATACTCGGTAGTACGAGTTGCTTGATGATTAGCAGTTTTATATTTTATTTTATATTTACATTTGCTACTTCCATAAAGAATACTTTTCTTCTGCGAATCAGTTAGTTTTCTAAATTTAATAGAGGTGGGAATATGCAAATCTTCACAATATAAATTAAGTATTTGTTTATAGAAATCTTTATTATTTCGCCAACATCGTATAGGAACTTCAGCGATAGTCTTATCATAATCGATAATCTTATGGGGATCTAATTTTTTAAGATAACCGACACCTAAACATTCTGGACAAACGTTTTCAATTTTATTTAAGACAAAGTAATCATATGGTAATCCTAATAAAGAAGAATATATTTTGGCTAAACAAGGATTTAATGAAAAATAAGTACCAATCGTAGATCTAACATTGTTATTAGCATTTAATTGTTTAATTGGAATAGTAACAACCATATTGGAAAAAGATTGAATTTTATACTCTGGTTCATCCATCCCATCATAATACATAGCTCCCAATTCATGTAATCCTATTTGAGCTACAGTATCATATGCTAGAGATGATTTACCACTTCCGGATGGTCCTATTATTAAATTAATGGCATTCTTAACTAATTCAATATCAATATTTTTTAGATTATTAGTTTGAATCCCTCTAACTACAATATTTTCAGCCATTTAGAAGTCTCCTTTGTTTTTATATTATATATTACTTAAATTTTTACCAATAAAACCTAATTTTTGTTGCCATTAATATACCATACTTTTAATTTTTAGCAAAGTTTAATTAATTTTTCTTGATTTTGACCTATTAAAATATCTTTTACTGTTGATTCTGTTTTATTGCATTTAACTAAATAATAGGTTTTATCTAAAACTTCATATGAATAAATTTCTGTTCCGCCATCCCTTAAAGTTGCAATTGGTTCACTATAATTATGAATACAGTCAATTGTACAATTTGATATAGGTAAAAATTCTTTAATGAATGTTTTTTTGTTATCTATAATAAACATTGGATTTTCTTCATCAGAATAAATAGCGCCATTTCCATAATTTAACAATTTATATAATCCTCTATCATCTTTCTTTGTTTCCAAAATTTCTTCCGTATCATTATCAGTTTTCGGACAATTATATTTTTTTCCTTTAAATAAAGTTTTTTCCTCTTTATTAGTACAATAGTAATGATTAACAAATAAACCTTTATCTATATAATCTATCGTTTCATCATCGATATTATCTCTTATCTTTAATAAAGGACTATTATTAAAGATTTTCGCTTGTATTGTATCAAGTACAATTATTCCTATCAAAACCCCTATAACAATTAATATTATTTTTAAACCTTTTTTCATAATTCTTTTTCTTTCTCCAGTTAATATTTTTTCATTGAATATTATACTATATTTTCTGATCTTTAGATAGAGCATTAACTTTTAAAAGGAAATATATAAAGAGCTATGAAAGAAAAATAAAAATCCAGTTTCAAAAAGAGAAAAAGGAATGTAAATGTTTTTAAGGGTATGCTAAAGTAATCATTACACTGGAACTTAAACAAATCTAAAGCCAATCTTCATTTGTGGGTTGGTCAATATTTTAGCATTATATGCCTAGTTAAACACATGTCTTTGAGGTGTTGTATTTAATTATTTTGAATTTAATCCATCGATATATCCTTCAATCTTTGCAATATCAATTTCAGATAATTTATTAATTTTAGTTAATAATTTAAATTGCTGTTCATTTATGTTATTTGGTTTTATATCAGCAACGGGTAAATCGTAAGAAGTGCGGCAAAGTAAGTAATCTATGTTGGTATTAAAATAATCTGCCAATTTTATTAATATATCAGCACTTGGAGTTACTCGTTCTGTTTCATATGAACTAATTGCTTCTTGAGTTAAGTTAAGGTCTAATGCTAATTTTGTTTGTAAAATATTCTTTTGGGTTCGTAACTTTTTAATATTATTCATATTGACCTCCTAACATAATACTAACTAATATAATTATGAGTACTAGTAATATTAGTTATACACATATAATTAAAAATAGTATTTTGTGAAGTTTTATGTTATCATAATTTATGAAAGGAGTGTTTAGATGAAGACTAAAACTTGCAAGCATTGTAAAGAAGAAATTGCAAAAAGTGCTAAAATTTGTCCAAAATGTGGGGGAAGGCTTGGAATACCAACTTTTATAAAAGTAATTATTGTAGTTGTAGTAATTTTTGGCTGTATTATTGGATTTGTAAGAAGTTGCACAAATAGTTTTAATGATACAATAGAGGATTTTAATGATTCAGTGGAAGATTTTAATGATTCAATAGAAGAAACAAAGAGTTCTTATGCTGATAAGAATGGTAAAACATCATTTAAGCTAAATGAATCTTTTGAAAATAAATATGAAAAAATTACTATGACTGAAGTTAATATGAATTTCAAAGATTATAATGAGTATTTAGCACCAGCTGAAGGCAATAAAGTTATTCTAGTAAAATTTGAAGTTGAAAATATAGGCGAAAATGATGAATTATATGTAAGTAGTTTATCATTTAATGGCTATGTAGATGGAACAGCAGTAAATCAATATTTATATACAGTCGATAATTATAATGATTTATCAGCAACATTAAGTCAGGGTAAGAAATCTATTGGATATATCGCTTATGAAGTACCATCAAATACTGAAAAGATAACTATTGAATACAATGCTGATTTTTGGGAAGACGGAACAATTATAGAATTTGTTGCAGAATAGTAATTAAACTAAAGTAGCATTTTAGTAACATATTACTAAAAAAATAAAAATAACCTAATGTTAATCTTACGAAAAGCAAATGGTTATTTTTTTTGGTATTAATTCTTTAATTTGGTTACTTGTTTTATAAGTAATAAATTATAATATGAGTATTATTATAATTATTATAATTGCAACTGCAAACTAATATAAGCGATTATTTCCTAATTTCATTGAACAATCTATCGTCATTTTTATCACCTTGTAAAGA
>CAZQAO010000061.1:0-4465 GCA_964591225.1 uncultured Muribaculaceae bacterium
TTATATTTATTAGAACAACAAAAACAAGAACAAGAATTATCTAATTTAAAAGGTAACATGGATAATATCAATTTTGGTAGTCAAATTCGTAGTTATATCTTAGAACCTTATAAACTAGTTAAAGATCATCGTTCATCTTATGAAACTAGTAATGTCTTAAATGTCTTAGATGGGGATTTATTAGATTTAATCAATTCAGTATTAAAAGGAGAAAATCATGGAAAATAGCCAAAAATATCTAAATTTAATTGGGGGTTTATTTTTAGTAGCTTTTTCTTTTAATTTATTTTTATCTCCCTATCATTTAGCACCGGGAGGAATTAGTGGTTTATCATTAATTATTAAGCAACTTTTTAATATCAATGAAAGTGTCTTTATATTCTGTTGTAATATCATTTTATTAATATTGAGTTATTTCTGTTTAGGTGTTACAAAGACTAAGAAAACTATTTTAGGTTCGCTTTTATTCCCGCTATTTATTTTTTTAACGAGTAAAATAACTCCCTTAATTCCTATTCAAGACTTAGAACTTATTGTTAAAGCTGTTTTGGGAGGTTTAGTAAGTGGTATCGGTTATGGCTTGATTTTCAAAAGTGGTTTTACTTCGGGTGGTACTGATATACTAAATCAAATGATGGAGAAATATTGTCATATTCCGATTTCTACTTCTATTTTACTAGTTGATGGTTTTATCACTTTATTAAGTGGTTTCATATTTGGTTTTCCTACGATGATTTATGCTTTAATTTCCCTTTTCTTAATTAGTACCTATAGTAATAAAACTATGATTGGTCAAGATGATTCGAAAACCATTTATATTGCTTCGAAAAAAAATGCTGAAATCAAAGCTTATTTACATGAAGAATTAAAAATAGATAGTACGGATTTAAATTGTATAGGTGGTTATAAAAATAAAAAAAGTAAGATTATCTTATCAGTAATTGATAATAAAAATTACTATCGCATCAAGGAATCGATTCATGCCATTGATCCTAATGCTTTTGTGGTAGCAACTAATTCTTTTCATTTAGTTAATGCCAACGTTAAAATTAGAGAATAATATCTTGCCAAAATAGTTAAAGTTGTCTAAAATAAAGAAACAAATTGGGTGAGAAAATTGAAGGAAGTAGAAAACTATTTAAAAAATAAATTACATAAAAATGATACGATTGTTATTGGCGTTTCTGGGGGACCAGATTCAATGTGTCTTTTTTCTTTACTATTAAAACTAAAAGAAGAATTAGCACTGAATATTATCTGTGCCCACGTTAATCATAATGTTAGAGCAACTGCTATCGAAGAAGCTGAATTTGTTCAAGACTTTGCCCAAAAAAATAATTGTGTTTATGAATACTTGAAAATTACTGATTATGAAAAAGAGAACTTTGAAAGTTTTGCTCGCCAAAAAAGATATCAATTCTTTGCAGAATTAATAACTAAATATCAGGCGAATTATTTAATGACTGCTCATCATGGTGATGACTTAATCGAAACTATTTGTATGCGCTTAATTAGAGGCAGTAATCTAAAAGGTTATGCCGGTTTTAAAAAAGAAACTAAAAAGGCTAATTATGAAATATTAAGACCTCTTATTTATGTTACTAAAAATGATATCTATGCATATAATCACCAAAATAATATACCTTATCGTCTTGATGAATCTAATGATAATATAACGTATACCAGAAACCGAATCCGGAAACAAATACTTCCCATTTTAAAACAAGAAAATAAAAATATTCATCGTAAGTTTTTAAAATTTAGTGAAGAATTGTCTAGTATTGAAACATTTTTAGAAGATATCACTAACAAGTCCTTGACGAAGGTTGGTAATTTTGATAAGTTGGATTTGCAGGAATTTAATCACTTGCCAGAAATACTTCAAAAAAGAATTATTGAATATTTACTGCAACAAGAATATCACGACGATATTTCCGATATAAAAGACATTCATGTTAAAAAAATACTGGAAATATGTCATTCCCCTAAAGCTAATATAACTATAACTTTACCAAAGTATCGCCGAGCTATAAAAAGTTATAATACCTTCTATATTAACCACCATAATAATGAACCCATTGCTTGTAATAAAAAACTAGAAACGCGAATAAAAATAAATGAACGCGCAGAAATTATAAAATTACCAGAATGTCCCATAAAAAAAAGTAATTATGTATTACGTTTAAATAGTCAAGAAATATCTTTACCCTTATACGTTAGATATCGTAAACCGAAAGATTGTATGGAAGTTAAAAACTTGCATGGCTCGAAAAAAATAAAAGATATTTTTATAAATGAAAAGATTCCATTAGAAAAAAGAGATTCCTGGCCAATTGTTGTCGATAGTAACGATACTATATTATGGATACCAGGTGTTAAAAAATCAAAATTCGACAAGAATATCGATGAATTTTATGATATAATATATAAATATGTAATGAGTGAGGAGAATTAGATACATATGAATAATAAAAATAATACCTTTAAAAATTTATTTCCTTATTTAATACTTGTAATCGTTATCTTCTTTGTACTAACTGTATTAAATTTAGGTGGTTCAATCAATCATGAATTAACGACTGGTGAATTACTACAAGCCTTAGAAGATAGTAAAGTAACAGAAATAACTATTACCCCTAGTAGTAATGATTCCGTCTACTATATTGAAGGAAAATTAGAAGATTATAAAGATCAAGAAACATTTACTTCTAAAGTTGTTGAAAAAGATTTAACTGAAATTACTAACTATGCTAAAGAAAAAGATTTAAAAGTTTACGAAACCAAAAAAGATCCTGGTTCTGTATCGCTCTTGTATATTATTATTAATATTTTACCATTAGTAATTATTGTTATCGCTTCTTATATTTTATTTACTAAAATGGCTAGTGGTAATCGTAATTCCATGGATTTTGGGAGAAGTAGAGCTAGATTATCTGAAGATGGTGGCAATGTCAAATTTAGTGATGTAGCAGGTTTAAAAGAAGAAAAAGAAGAAGTTTCGGAATTAATTGATTTCTTAAAGAATCCAAAGAAATTCCAAAAACTAGGAGCTCGTATTCCTAAAGGAGTTTTACTTGTAGGGCCTCCTGGAACTGGTAAAACATTACTTGCTAAAGCTGTAGCAGGAGAAGCTAATGTACCTTTTTATTATATTAGTGGATCTGATTTCGTAGAATTATTCGTAGGTGTTGGTGCCAGTCGGGTAAGAGATATGTTCAAAGAAGCTAAAAAGAATGCCCCATGTTTAATATTCATTGATGAAATAGATGCTGTCGGTCGTCAAAGAGGAGCAGGACTTGGGGGCGGACATGATGAAAGAGAACAAACTTTAAACCAATTACTTACCGAAATGGATGGTTTTGGTGCTAACGAAGGAATAATAATTATTGCGGCTACTAACCGCCCTGATGTTTTGGATCCAGCCTTATTAAGACCAGGAAGATTTGATCGCCAAGTAACTGTTAATTTACCAGATACTAGAGAAAGAGAAGAAATATTAAAAGTTCATGCTCGTAATAAAGTATTAGCTGATTCTGTTAAATTAGAAAATATTAGTTCGCGTACACCAGGATTTAGTGGTGCAGACTTAGAGAACTTACTTAACGAAGCGGCTTTACTTGCGGTAAGAAAAAATGAAGATGCCATTACCATGGATGATATCGATGAAGCAACTGATAGAGTCCTAATGGGTCCAGCTAAGACTAGTCGAAAGATAACTGATAAAGAAAAGAAATTAGTAAGTATTCACGAATCTGGTCATGCTGTCATTGGCTTAAAATTAGAAGATGCTAACGAAGTTCATAAAATTACTATTATTCCTCGTGGTATGGCTGGTGGTTATACGATGATGCTTCCTAAAGAAGAAAAAATATCTGTAATGACCGAAAAAGAATTACTAGCGACAATTACTGGTTTACTAGGAGGTCGTGCTGCCGAAGAACTATTCCTAGGAGAAATTACTACCGGTGCTAGTGATGACTTTAGAAAAGCTACTAATATTGCTAGAAGTATGGTAACTGAGTATGGTATGAGTGAACTAGGACCTATGCAATACGAACAAAAAAGTGAAGGCGTATTCTTAGGTAGGGATTATAACAAATCTAAAAATTATTCTGATCAAGTAGCTTTAGAAATCGATAGAGAAGCTCGTAAGATTATTGAAAACTGTTATGCTGATGCTAAAAAGATTCTAAGTGAAAATGAAGACTTAGTTATGCTTTTAAGTAAAACTTTAATTGAAAGAGAAACTATTACTAAAGAAGAAATTGAATCTTTAGTAACAACTGGTAAAATAGATGATAATTTAGAAACTTTAAAAGAAGGCGAAGCTAGTTTATTAAAACTAAGAGAAATTGCTAAAGCTAATAAAATAAAAGGTTATACTAAGATGACCAGAGAAGAATTAGAAAAAGCTATTGAGGAATTAGACAAATAAATCTAATTCTTTTTTCTTGTTATAATATTA
>CAZQAO010000062.1:0-4368 GCA_964591225.1 uncultured Muribaculaceae bacterium
TCCTTTAATAATTGGGGAAATAAAAAGATATATTCGGGACAATAATGCGTTGAGAGTAAGTAGAAGTATTAAAGATATGGCTTACCAAATATTAAAATTTAAAGATGAATATGTCAAATTACATGGTATTGATCCTACTAATGCAGAAATATCATCTTCTTTAGGTATCGATGAATATCAAATTCAATTTGCTTTAGATAGTTTAAAAGAACCAATGAGTATTTTTGAACCTATATATAATGATGGCGGCGATACCATTTATTTATTAGATCAAATTGCTGATAAGAAAGAATCTAATATTGATAAAGATATGTTAATTTCCCTTCGAAGAGCGATGAATAAAATTAAAACGCGGGAACGAAATATTTTAATTGAACGCTTTATTATTGGTAAAACCCAAATGGAAATAGCCGAAAGCCTAGGAATCAGTCAAGCGCAAGTATCCCGGATTGAAAAAAATGCGATAGAAAATGTTAAACGCTTAATAAAGTAAAGTTATTTTTTTATTTTCTAGTTTAATAAAACCTTCTTCTTTTAAGTTTTTTAATTCCCTTGACATAGCACAGCGATCAACTGCTAAGTAGTTAGCTAGTTCTGACAAAGTAAAGGTTAAATAAATGTTTTTAGAACCATTTTTTTCTGAGATAATTTTAAAGTATTCTAGTAATTTATCCCGAA
Source organism: uncultured Muribaculaceae bacterium (assembly GCA_964591225.1). Lineage (GTDB taxonomy): Bacteria > Bacillota_I > Bacilli_A > RF39 > UBA660 > MGBC108787. The sequence continues at coordinate 679 of CAZQAO010000062.1, forward strand.
TAGTTTTCTTGGTTAATATTTCAATATGTTCATTTTGTAAAGCAATTTTTTGACTAGCAATTTCTATGAGATTTTTAAAGAATTGATGAAAATAGGGAAGTTTATTATTATCTTCTTCGATAATTTTATTATAATCAATAATTCTAATTTTACTTTCTTCTTTAGTAATAATTTCATACTCGGAATTATTTAAAGAAGATATAACCGTACCAAAAACAGAATTTTCTTCTAATTCTTCAATAATAGTGGTATTGCCATTGTAGTCAGTTCTAATAATTTGCATATAACCACTAATTACGTAGCCGATAAAATCTTCGTTTTTAATAAAATTTAAAACACGGGTATTTTTGGGAAGTGTAAAAGTGTGGGCTTCAAAAGTGTAAAGTAATTTTTCTTGGTATTTTTCTTCGATATTGATAAATAAAGGGTTCATAATCTCACCTCTAAAAATATTTTAACAAATTTTGAAAAATGTTGCAATTGCAACATAAACCATAAAGAAAACATGCTAAAATTTTGTTAGAGTAAAAGGAAGGTAGTAGAGTTATGAAAATAATCAAACGTGATGGACATATGGTCGATTATTGTCCTGAAAAAATTGAAATCGCCATTCAAAAAGCTAATAAAGAAGTAGATGAGGCTGATCAAGCTTCTCCTACGCAAATTAAAAATATTATTAAATATATCGAAGGTTTAGGCAAGAAAAGAATTTTAGTAGAAGATATTCAAGATATTATTGAAATGAAATTAATGAGTATTGGTAAATATGCTCTAGCTAAAAAATATATTACTTATCGTTATACTAGAGAATTAGTAAGAAAAAGCAATACTACAGATTTAGCTATCAAAGAACTTATTGATGGTGAAAGTGAATATTGGAATACTGAAAATTCTAATAAAAATGCTAAAATAATTACTGTCCAAAGAGATTATTTGGCTGGTATTACTAGTACAGATATTACCCGTAGATTTTTACTTCCTGAAGATATCGTTCAAGCTCATGATGATGGAATTATTCATTTCCATGATGCTGATTACTTTGCCCAAAATGCTATGCACAATTGTTGTTTAATGAATCTTGAAGATATGTTACAAAATGGTACTAATATAAATGGAGTTATGATAGAACGTCCGCATCGTTTCTTAACTGCTATGACAATCGCTACCCAATTAATTACCGCAGTTAATTCGAGTCAATACGGAGGAGTAACTATTTCCCTTACGCACTTAGCTCCATTTGTTAGAGATAGTTATAATCGCTTTTTAGATAAGTATAAGAAAAGAAAATTTTCTCCCGAAGATTGTGAAAAATATGCTAAAGAAGATCTAGCTAAAGAAATTACTGATGGAGTTCAAACTTTCCAATATCAAATTAATTCAATGACAACTACAAATGGTCAAGCTCCTTTCTTAAGTGTTTGTATGTATCTTGGTGAAACTGATGAATACAAAGAAGAATTAGCTATGATAATTGAAGAAGTTTTAAAACAAAGAATAGAAGGTATGAAAAATGAAGCTGGAGTATATGTAACTCCTGCCTTCCCTAAGCTTTTATACGTTTTAGAAGAAGATAATATTCATAAAGATAGTAAATATTATTACTTGACTGAATTAGCCGCTAAATGTACTGCTAAAAGATTAGTACCAGATTATATTTCTGAAAAGATTATGAAACAATTAAAAGTAGATAAAAATGGTGATGGTCAATGTTATCCATGTATGGGATGTCGTAGTTTCTTAACTCCTTATCTAGATGAAAATGGTAAACCTAAATACTATGGCAGATTTAATCAAGGAGTTGTTACTATTAATTTAGTAGATGTTGCTTTATCTAGTGATAAAGATATGGATTTGTTCTGGAATATCTTAGATGAACGTTTGGAATTATGCCATCGGGCTTTACAAATTCGCCATAAACGTTTAAGTAGAGCTTTAAGTGATGTTGCTCCAATACTATGGCAATATGGGGCTTTGGCTCGACTTAAAAAAGGAGAATCTATTCATGAGTTATTGCACCATGGTTATTCTACCATTTCTTTAGGTTATGCTGGTTTATATGAATGTGTTAAATTTATGACTGGACATTCTCATACGGATAATGGTAAAGGAAAAGCTTTTGGTCTTGCAGTTATGCAAAGATTAAATGATAAATGTAAAGAATGGAAAGAAGCCGAAGATATTGATTATAGTGTTTATGGTACCCCAATTGAATCAACAACTTATAAATTTGCTAAATGTTTAAGAGAACGTTTTGGAGTTGTTAAAGGAATTACTGATCGGGATTATATTACTAATTCTTATCATGTTCCTGTATTTGAAGAAATTGATGCTTTCACTAAATTAAAATTAGAAAGTGAATTCCAAAAATTAAGTCCTGGAGGAGCTATATCTTATATTGAAACTCCTAATTTAACTAATAATGTCGATGCAGTTTTGGAAGTTATTCAATTTATTTATGATAATATTATGTATGCTGAATTAAATACTAAATCTGATTATTGCTTAGAATGTGGTTATTCAGGAGAAATCTTAGTTGATGATAATCTAGAATGGTATTGTCCAAATTGCGGTAATCGTGATCATGATAAATTAGATGTTACTCGTCGTACTTGTGGATATATTGGTAAAAACTTCTGGAATAGAGGAAGAACTCAAGAAATTAAAGAGAGAGTTATTCACATTGATAATAAAGACGATGAGGAATGTGCATGAGATATAATAAAATAAGAAAAATGGATATTTCGAATGGTACCGGAGTTCGTGTATCTATTTTTATGCAAGGATGTAGTTTTAATTGTAAAAATTGTTTTAATCCTGAAACGCATGATTTTAATGGTGGCAAAGAATTTACTGATGAAACAATTGCTCACATTTTAGAATTGTGTGAAAAAGATTATATCGTCGGGTTATCTATTTTAGGGGGTGAACCTATGCATCCTAAAAATATCGAAGCAACAACTAAATTAGCTAAAGCTTTTAAAGAAAAGTTTCCTACCAAAAATATCTGGGTATGGAGTGGATATTTATTTGATCAAGATTTAAAAGATAAAGAAGTTATGAAATATATAGATGTCTTAGTAGATGGTCGGTTTGTAGATGAATTAAGAGATCCCAATCTAGCTTTTCGAGGCAGTAGCAATCAAAGAATTATCGATGTTGCTAAAAGTTTGAAAACTGGTCAAGTAGAAGTCTTAAATTTTGATCAAAATAAGAGTGCAGAAAAGGAGTTTGTTAAAGCATAATGAAAGAAAAACAAAGAGGATTTGAAATAGCTAAAGGTTATGAAGATAAAGATATTCATATGCCCGTGCGCAAAACTAAATATTCAGCTGCTTATGATGTCGAAGCCGCCGAAGATATAACTATTCCTGCTTTTAAGTTAGGAGGTAAACCAACTTTAATTCCTACCGGTTTAAAAGCTTATTGTCAACCAGATGAATTCTTTATGCTTGTAAATAGAAGTTCGGGTCCTAAAAAAGGTTTAGTAATGGCTAATAGTATTGGTATTGTAGATGCTGATTACTATGAAAACGAAACCAATGATGGTCATTTCTTCTTTCAATACTATAATGTATTAGATCATGATATAGAAATAAAAAAAGGCGATGTAATTGGTCAAGTTATATTTCAAAAATATTTATTAGCAGATGAAGATCAAGCCGAAGGTATAAGAACAGGTGGTTTTGGATC
>CAZQAO010000063.1:0-4342 GCA_964591225.1 uncultured Muribaculaceae bacterium
CTTCTTCTATTTTCACTAATAAGTTCCATATCAGTGGTAAGTTGTTTTATGCGTTCTGTTATTCGTCTTGCTTTTACTTTATCAACACCACTATTAGCTAAAGATAAATGTTGTTCTAATTCTAAAATAGTTAAGTTAGAAGTAAAAAATGTCGTTTTATTTTGATTCATACGATGTTGTAAAATAGTTCCTAAAATTTCATCTCTACCCCATTCTGTTACTTTCTCGGCTCCAATATCATCAAATAATAAAATGTCTACTTCCATTAATTCTTTCATTTTAAAAGAAAAGTTTTCCCAATCTTCTTTTAAATCTCTTAACATATCTGCTACATAAACAATTTTAATTTTAACATGTTTTTTAAGTTCTAATTCATGTAATAGAGCTGATAATAAAAATGTTTTACCTGATCCAAAACTACCATGTAAATATAAACCTTTCATTGATTTAGAAAGATCAAAATTAGTAAAAAAATCATCCATCCATTTAATAACTTTTAATTGTTTTTTATCTTTAGTATCAATATCTTTCATGGTTACTTTTTTTAATTGTAAATCATTAGTTTCTTTATTATTAATTATCTTTTGATATTTACAAGGCCTATAGTTAAAATAAAGATTATCTTCAATCTTTTCAGGAGTTAAGACATGACCTTCATAAGCATTTTGACACATAAATATACCTTTACAATTGTGGCAATTTTTCTTTTCTGCACAAGCTAGTTCAATTTTAGAAGTATATTTCATTGCTTCTACTTTATCTAGTTTTAAATTTTTTATATAGGAAGAAAAATCAGAATCTTTCATGGCTTCACTAAAGTTTTTTTCTAATTCTATATTCATCCTATCTATTTTAGTAATTTCTTTTAAATTTTGCATCTACTTCACCTATCATTTATATTTATCGAGAATACTTTCTAATTCTTCTGTTTCTTCAGCATTCATATTTTCTTTTTCTAATGTTTCGTTAAACCAATCAGGTTCAGGAGCTTTTTGCATCTTCGGAGTAGCTATTTTTTTATTATATTTTTTATGTTCTTTTTCCGCAACATTCATAGCATCTTCAGCGGTTTCAATCTTCATTCTCTTCCACTGACCAGCTATAGTTTCTACAAATGATCTATTTAATTTATTATTATTTTTCTTTAAAACATAATCAATTAAAACATTTACTACTGCTGGTTTTAAATTTAAATCTATTAATAGTGTTTCTAAAAGTTTTAAATCTCGGGCGGTAGGATTACTTCCGTTATATTTACTCTTTAAAAAATCATAAGGACTAGTATTTTCAAATACTCCAATCATCTTGCCCCGTTTAGAATTATCTCCAGAAGGATTTTTTAAATATTCAGGTTGGGTTCTATAAATTAAGGTCGGTAAATTGCCACTATTATTATATTGATAATATTTACGAGCCATTTTCCGTAATTCTTCTTTATCAAGACAACCTTTTTCATTAATTACCGAACGAATTAATTCGGTCATTTTAAAAGTATCTAATTGATAGATAAAAGCTAAATTATTAAGTAATTCTTTCGTTTGTTTATTAAATGTTCTTTCGCTTAAAATACCTTTAGGGAAGGAAGAAATTAGTAAATCAAAATCTATTTGATCAGACATAGTATAAGAGTTTTCAGTAGTTCCTACTGCATCAAAAGTAGTTAAAGAACTTGATTTATAAGTAGTATCTAAAGAAGTGGTAATTTCATCATAATCTTTTAAATCAATTTTATAAGTTCGAAATTCTTGTTTTAATAAATCATATTCGTATTTACCTAAGTTATTATATAATACGACACTAAAAATAGGATGAGAAAAAAATTCTTTGGGAGTTAGGGGTGAATAAAGTTCATAAACATAACTATTAATATCACCTCTTTTTAGATAGGTTTTAATTAAACCAACACTTTCTAAAGATTCTCTAGCTTTTTTAATTGTATTTAAATCACATTTTAAAATAGTCATCAAATGATGATGAGTATAATCCATACTAACAAATTCTAATCGATCTAAATCTCTCCAAAGAGTAAAATATAAACTAACTGCTGCATAACCAATTATGGGTTCATATAAACTTATTAAATTTTTACGTTCTTTATCTGTCAACATCGTTTTATTAACCACAATATATTTATCGGCAGGTAATAACGTATCTATTTTCATAAGTTTTCCTCCTCGTATTTTTATTATAAATTAATCTAAAAAAACTAACAAGAAAAAAGTAGCTAGCGAGAATTTAGCAAGCTTCATCACAATTAATATCATATACTTTATTGATTAGTTCTATTAATTCATTAGCTAGTTCTTCTTGTTGTTCTACCGTTAAATCTGTATAAGCATCTTTTTGATTTGTTACAGTACCAACATGAACTCCTACAACCTTACCATCTTTGATACCAACAACTGTAGGAGCTAGAATTCTTTTTTCTTTAGTATCAACTTCTTTTTGTTTTTTATTTAATACTGTATATGGTTCTAAATAATCATCTAAAATCGTTAACATTTTATAATATGCCTCAGAACCTTCTTTACTTTTTGTTAACTTATTATCTTCATTAACTATATATTCATCGCGCATTTCTAAAATATTTAGATAATATAATTTATTAATATCCATATTATTTAAAGTTTGTAAAAGAACAGGAACTAAATTACGACACCATGGACAATTAGGAAATCCTAAATATAATATACCCGTTTGATTTTCTAATAAAGTAATCGTTTCTTCTTCCGTTAAAATATCAACAGGATTATTGTTATCTATTTCAATCGTTTTCATAGTTTTACCAGTTTCTTCATTTATAACTCCATTTAAACTCTCATATTCTTCTTGAAATAAAAGAGCATCACTCTTAGGATTATTTGATTCTTTTTTATTATAAAAAGTAAAAAAACCAATAATAATCATAATTACAAATAATATTACCAAGCTACCTATTAAAAACTTTTTATCTTTCTCTTTCATTTAAAAACCACCACCAAAATTGTATCGTAAACCTACTTGGGTTGCAATTATTTTTTCCAAACTCTAATATTTAATTTATTTTTCTTTGTAATTTAGTTTCTTCTTTTAATTTTTGACGATAATATAAATCATTAATATCATTAATAAATAAATGATATCTTGTTACTCGATATGGAGACATTTCTAAGATATAATTTTTTCCTTGCCACGAATAAGCTAAGACTTGAATATTATCTAATATCCCTTCGTCATCATATCCGACATCAGGACAAGTAAATAAATAAGTATCTAAAACATTGTAGCAAGGAGTTTTTTGAGCAAGATCTAAAACATACGTTAAATCTTCAAATAAACCAATTAAATCTAAATCTTCTTCATAGTAACGAGATTCTAAATTAGGATATTGTTGATAATTAGTTTGAACAAGACGAGATTTGGCTTTGGCTTCATCATAATGACAAATTTGACTACTAAAATAATTAGTATCTAAAGAAGGAGTTATTATTTTCATTCCTAATTGTTTTTGGAAAAAAATATTTGCTAAAGAAAGATTTAAATTTTTAATTTCTTTAGCAGGTGCAATTAATTCTAAGCGTTTTAAATATATATAACCATTAAAATAGTCTTTTTCAAAAATAGCAATGTAAATAAGTTCTACTAAGACTTGAATTTTATAACTGCGATAATTTTCTTTATCTTTTAATATTTCATATAAATAACAAAAACAAGTTTTAGCTTCCCTAGTTTTATTTAACAAGCGCAAAATTTTTCCATATAAACATAAAAATTCTAAATCGTGGGGATAGAACTGCAAATATTCACAAACTTCTTGTAAAGCTTGGTCAAATTTTCCTTGATAAAATAAATCTAAAATATGTAAACCTTTTTTATTTTCTTTATTGATAACAAAATGCACCTTTCTCCCCCTACCTTACTATATCTATTAATATTATCTTACTATCAATTGTAGGGCTTGTAAATATATGATTTAGTTTTTAATTAAAATAGCGCATCTTTTTTAACTTTTTCTATTTTTATCGTATAACCAATTGGACCTAATATTTTTAATAAACTAAGGATACTGGGAGATGTTAAACCAGCTTCGATACGAGCAATTTTAGTTCTAGAAACACCGGCGAATTTAGATAACAACTCTTGAGTTAAATTATTTTCTTTACGAAATCTTTTAAATTCTTGAATAAATATAGCATTTAAATAGTTAGCATCATAAGACTTATCAATATAATTAGTATCATAATCCATTATTATCACCGTCAATATTGTATCATATTTGATACAATAAATGTCAAGCAATCTTGCAATGCTTTTTTTTTAATATTATTATGTTTTTAGAATTCGGAGGAAATATTATGAAAAA
>CAZQAO010000064.1:0-4334 GCA_964591225.1 uncultured Muribaculaceae bacterium
AGTATTTACAAAATTTAAAAAGGAGAAAAAAATGAAAAAATTAAAAATAGTTGTTTTATTATGTCTATTATTTAGTATTCCAGCTTGTTCAGATGATAAAAAAGATATTAAAACCTTAGAAGACATTTCTTATTATGAAACAGATAAAAAAACTAATAATGTATTAATAGAATTAAAAGACGATCGTAAAATTTTAATTGAATTATATCCGGATATTGCTCCAAAAACAGTAGCTAATTTTAAAAAGTTAGTAGCAGAAGATTTTTATGATGATGTAATATTTCATCGAGTTATAAATGATTTTATGATTCAAACTGGTGATGGTACGAGTTTAGGAAGAACATCTCCAAATATAAAAGGGGAGTTTAGTGATAATGGTTTTAAAAATGATTTATCTCATGAAAGAGGAGTAGTTTCGATGGCCAGAACTGATGATATGAATTCTGCTAGTAGTCAATTCTTTATTGTCCAAGCTGATTCTACGTTTTTAGATGGTAAGTATGCGGCTTTTGGAAGAGTTTTATCTGGTATGGATGTTGTTGATTCTATTGCTAGTGTCGTTACTGATAGTAATGATAAACCCTTAAAAGATATTACTATTGATACCATTAGTTTTGTAAAGGTTGTGAATAATAATGAATAGAGAAGATTTAGCTAATTTAATATTTCCTAATATTACTAAAACGATTGCTTTTTATGAACAAAAATATCCTTCAAGAAATTTGAGTGAGAATGCTTTAGTTACTCGTTTTGCTCCGAGTCCGACTGGTTTTATGCATATTGGTCATATGTTATGTGCTACTATTGATTATGTTTTAGCTAAAAAAAGTGGGGGCGTTTTTTTCTTAAGAAATGAAGATACGGATCAATCCCGAGAAGTAGAAGGAGCCATAGAATATATTCGCCAAGTACTATCTTATTATGATTTAAATCCAGATGAATATGAATATCGAGATATTAAACAAACTAAAGGTGATTATGGGCCTTATATTCAAAGTGAAAGAATAGAAATTTACCATACTTTTATTAAACATTTATTACTAGAAGGGAAAGCTTATCCTTGTTTTCTAACGCAAGAAGAAATGGATTCAATTCGAGCTTCACAAGCTCGAGATAAAAAAAGAATTGGTATATATGGTAGATATGCTAAATATCGAGATTATCCAATTGAAGAAGCAATTAAAAGAATTAAGAATGGGGAAAAATATACTATTCGTTTAAAAAGTACGGGTAATTTTCAAAGGAAATTTAAATTTAATGATTTAGCAAATGGAGAAATGGAATTTCCTGAAAATGATATTGATATTCCAATTATGAAATCTTCTAATGGTCTACCTACTTATCATTTTGCTCACGTTGTAGATGATCATTTAATGCATACTACTCATGTTGTCAGAGGTCAAGAATGGATTAGTTCAATTCCTATTCACTATGAATTATTTTCCGCTTTTGGTTTTAAAATGCCTAAGTATGTTCATATTCCCTTAATTTTAAAAAAAGATGGGGAAAAGATTCGTAAGATTTCTAAAAGATTAGATCCTGAAGCTAAAATGAGTTTTTATGAAGAAAAAGGATATCCTCAATATGCTGTTATCGAAGCTATTATGACTATTGCTAATTCTAATTATGAAGCATGGCGAGAGGGACACCCTAATTCACCCTTTACAGAATTTGAATTTTCTCCCAAAAAAATGAGTGCTAGTGGAGCTTTATTTGATTTAGATAAACTAGATAATATTTCTAAAAATTATATTAGTCACTTAACTAAAGAAGAAGTATATAATGAAGTCCTAAAATGGAGTGAAAAATATGATGAAGAATTTAATGCTATCTTAAAAAAATATCCAGAGTATTCAATGCAAATATATAATATAGAAAGAGAACAAAAAAAGCCCAGAAAAGATTATACGTATTTTAGTGAGATTAAAGAAAAAACATGGTATATGTATGATGAGTATTTTAAAGATATAGCTGATGTTTTTAAAGATAGTATATATAAAAAAGAAGATATTCAGTTAATATTAAATACATATTTAGAAAAATATTATCAAGAAAATGTTAATGAAGAAAATTGGTTTGCAGCCATCAAAGAAATGTGTAATAACCTTAATTATGCTAGCAATATGAAAGAATATAAAGAACATCCTGAAAATTATAAAGGTAGTATTGTTGATGTTACTAATATTATTCGAATTGCTTTAACTTCTCTAGATAATACTCCTAATCTCTATGATATTATAAAAATATTAGGTAATGATCGAGTTATATCAAGAATAAAAAATGCAATAAAATAAGCCTTATTTTAAGATAAAGCTTATTTTTTTAGGGTACGACATAATTCATATAATTCTTCAATATTCATATTACATTCATAAATTTTTTGTTGTATTAGCGGAGAATTTATTCCTTTTTGTTCTAATTCAAAAACCATTTCTTCAGAATTATCCTTGTATTCTTCCCAATCAATTTGTAATAAAAATTCAATTGTTAATTTCGTTAGTTCGACCAGACTTTTTTGGAGAAAGAATTGATCTTCTTTTGTGGTATAAATAGTAGATTTCCCATCTAAATCAATAAAATGAGTTTGCAAAGTAATAGGATTTACTAATACATGAGAGTGACCATAAACTAATTGTTCTTCTCCATTAATATTAACTATTTTTTGCACAAAGGGCGAATTAGATAAATCACAATGATATATATAGTTATTAAAAAGTTCATATTCAGCTCTTAAAATATGGTAATAGATTTTTTTTCTAATATTTAGTGGTAGTCCAATCAATTTATGAATTTGGATTCCAAATTGTTTTTGTAATAAAGAACCAGCAAAGTGATTATCAATGTAAACGATCCCAATTGGTAAAGTTGTCCATTTTATATTTTCATTTTTTTGAATTGCCATTTGTAATCCATCTAAAGGATATAAAATCATTTTATCATTTTGTTCTTCTTGATAATAAATAATTATATTTTCAGTATAGGGATTATTAAAATTAGTTCCTTTTTGATAAATTTTAGTATCACTAGCATTAGTTTTAAAATTTTTAAATTCCTTACAATCAATGTTATAAATCTTGTTATAATAAAGTTTAATTAATAATTGATTAGTATATTGGTAGACTTTTCCTTCCGTTCCCGATCCAATTTCTTTTAACGTTTGTAAGTCTTCACTTTTTAAAAATAATTCTCTCATATATAAATACTCCTAAAATTTTTTTAGGCTTATTATAGCAAATATGAAAAAAATAGTAAATTTAATTAAATTTTTAGTTTATAACCTATCTTTTTTCTATAATTTTAGCTATAATAGTTAAATCAAGGGTGGATGGTAACATGGCACAAAAAAAGAAAAACGTCAAAAAAGCTAAGAAAAAAGTCCAAAATTCTAAGAAGAAAACTAAAACTACTAAAAAAACTATTTCTAAGAGTTCCCAAAAACCTACTTTAAAACAAACAAATAAGAAAAAAGATATTCAAAATAAAAAAGAGGAAAAACCACCAATTTCTTCCCAAAGTCCTCAAAAATTATCTCCAAAAGTTAGAAAAAGATTAATTTGCTTATCTATTATATGTCTAATTTTAGCTTTATTAATTATGTATCCTTATGGAACTACTAATTATCAATCTAATGCTTCAGGTAAGATATTAGATATTCCCAAATTTTCTCATTTAAGTGAAGAATGTTGTAACTATAGTATAAAATTTAAAAGTCTTCGAAGTTATTATACTTTAAAAAAAGAATTAGAAAAAATTGTCCAAAATTATGAAAAATTAAATTGTGATGGCAAAAACTATTATTATAATAAAGAACATGATTTTACTATTACAGAATATGGTATAGAAAGAGGCTGGTTTATTAATAGTTTTTATATTAATTATGGTAATGGCAATTCTTGTGAAATTGATACTTCACTCAGGAATTTAGAGTTATTACCAGAAAATTATACTATTGCTGATGCTAAGAAAGATGGCAACTATGTAATTGAAGGTGATTCTATTTATAATCCTGCTGCTTATGATGAATTTTTAGAAAAAGTCGAACGTCAAGAAGTAGCAACACTTCGTATAGCTACAGTGACTGAAAATCAAGATTTGGTTTTAACAGATGTTGCTTATTTATCTGATGGTAAATATAAAATAATATATGATGCGACACGAGATCGAAATAATAAAGAAGATAATCGAGTAATTTTAGCTTATATTTATGATCATTTAGGTATTTATGAAGGTAAGCTATATGCTTATAATGGTGATAAAATTTCTTCTACTACATTAAATACTAAAGATGTTTATTATTTATTTGATATTAAAGATTAAATAATGAATATCTTTTT
>CAZQAO010000065.1:0-4275 GCA_964591225.1 uncultured Muribaculaceae bacterium
TATTTTATATATAATGATTATTAGGAAAATAGGAGAGAGCTATGAGGAAGGTAATTGCTAGTTTAGATATAGGATCTAGTACAATTAAAATGATTGTTGCGGAGATTATTAAGAATAAAACGAATGTTTTAGCTGTAGCAGAGTCTGAGTCTAAAGGTATTAAAAGAGGCTGTATAGTAAATAAAGAAGATTTTTTTCCAACATTAAAGGAAGTCATAAAAAAGTGTGAAGGAATGATTGGCTTAAAAATTAGAAAACTTATTGTTACGGTGCCAGCTTTTAATACAGAGTTTTTAATTGGTGAAGGAACTACTACAATCACTAATGAAGAAAAAGAAATCAAAGGTATCGATATTGTTCGAGCTATGCAATCTTCTATATATAATCGTATTCCTAAGGAATATGATATCGTTAGTATTATTCCTACTAGTTTTCATGTCGATGATGAACCGGTTAAAAATCCTTTACATATGACTGCTAGTAAGTTATCAGTTAAAACCGTAGTAGCAATGGTTCCACGCAATAATGTCCGTCCAATATTAGATTGTTTGGAAAAATTAGGAATAGAAGTTATTGATATGTCTTTAACTTGTATGGGAGATTATTCTGCTATAAATAATGATAAAATTAATAATTTAGTTGGTGCTATTATTAACTTAGGTGAAGAGACAACTACTATATCTATCTTTAATAAAGGAGTCCTAACGAACACAAAAGTATTAGAAATTGGTGGACAAAATATAGATAATGATATATCATTTATATATAAAGTAACGAGCGATGGCGCTAAGAAGTTAAAAGAGGAATTAGGGTTAGCCCATAATCGATTGGCTGCTACTAGTGCTACTAAACTTGTTACAAATAAAATAGGTGAAAAAATTTCAGTCAATCAATATGAACTTAGTGAAATTATAATGAGTCGATTAGAAGAAATTCTAAATATGTGCAAAAAACAAATTAATTACTTAACAAAAAAAGAAATTCATTATATAATAGTTACGGGTGGCGTAAGCGAAATGCCTGATTTTGAATTAGTCTTAGAAAGCGTTTTTGGACATAATGCTAAATTAGCTCGAGTTCATGAATTAGGAGTTAGAAATAACAAATATACCGCTTGTTTAGGATTAATTAAATATTATAATAATAAATTGAAGTTAAGAGATAAGGAATTTTCTATTTTCACTTTAGAAGAACAAGAAGAGTTAGGTGGAAGAAAAAGAGGAATCAATATATCAGATAATTCTATGCTAGGTAAATTATTCGGATATTTTTTCGATAATTAAGGAGAGTGTATTATATGGATGGATTAAAGTTGGATCCGGTTGCTAAAATTAAAGTATTTGGTGTTGGAGGCGGCGGATGTAATGCTGTCAATAGAATGATTGAAGAAGGCGTACAAGGAGTCGAGTTCTATGTAGTTAATACTGATTTACAAGTATTAAATGCTTCCAAAGCCGAAAATAAAATCCAAATTGGAAAAACTATTACTGGTGGTCGCGGAGCAGGATCAAACCCTGAAATCGGAAGAGAAGCTGCTTTAGAAAGTAAAAGTGAAATTGAAGAAGCTATCAAGGGTGCTGATATGGTCTTTATTGCTTGTGGACTAGGTGGAGGAACTGGTACTGGAGCCGCTCCAATTATTGCTGAGATAGCCCAAGAAGCAGGAGCTTTAACCGTAGGTATTGTAACTAAACCTTTCCGTTTTGAAGGAAAAAGAAGAATGGAACATGCCTTAGTTGGTTTAGAAGAATTAAAAAAACACGTCGATACTTTAATCATCATTCCTAATGATCGCTTGAGAGATATTATAGATAAAGAAACTAGTTTCCAAGATGCTTTTAAAGAAGTAGATAATGTATTACATCGGGGAGTTCAATCTATTTCAGATTTAATAGCAGTTACCGGAGTAATTAACTTGGATTTCGCCGATGTTAGAAATGTTATGGAAAAAAGTGGTACCGCATTAATTGGAATCGGCATGGGAGTAGGAGAAAACCGAGCAGTTGAAGCCGCTAAACAAGCTATATCTAATTCTTTATTAGAAACTCCAATTGAAGGAGCAACAGATGCCATAATAAATGTAACAGGTGGCAATTCCTTAACCTTATTTGAAATAGAAGATGCAGTGGAAACGGTAAGAGAAGCCGCCAATAGTGATATAAATATTATTTTCGGAGCAATCCAAAATGCTAATTTAACTGATGAAGTAATTGTTACAGTAATAGCAACGGGGTTCGATGGTAAAGAAACGAGCGACGAAGAAGAACCAAAGTATCCTGATGATAAAACTTTACCAAAAAGAAAAAATGACGATGATTATTTAGATAACGAATATGATATCCCCCCTTTTTTAAGAAATAATGGTGATTTTTAAAAGTAACCTATTAATAGGTTCTTTTTTTATGACGTAAACTGACATTTTCTTGTTTTAATCTTTTTTATACTATCTATGGTGATGGTATGAAAGTATATATAGATCTAGTTTATCTTTTTAATTTTTATTTAGATACGATGATATTATTAACAACAGCGTTAGTTCTTAAAAGAAATACTTCTTGGAAACGAATTTTACTTAGTTCTTTGTGCGGCAGTATTACTATTCTTTTTTTATTTATACCTCTTTCTTCCAGTTTACTTTTTCTTTTCAAAATCGTAGTAGCCTTAATTATGAATATTATTGCTTTTCGTTATATAGATTTAAAATATACCATCTCTAATCTCTTATATTTTTATATGATTAGTATTATTTTAGGAGGATTTTTATATTATTTAAATTTAGAGTTTAATGCTACTAAGATTGGACGTTTATTTATTCAACATCATCTAAATGGTACAGGAATTTTTTTGTTATTAATTTCTCCTCTCATATTAGTTCTTTATATTAAGCAACAGAAAAAAAATAAGACCTTATATCAATTATCTTATCCCATTAAAATTGTTTTTAAAAATAAGCAAGAATATGTTTTAAATAGTTTTTTAGATACTGGTAATCGGTTAATTGATCCCATAACTAATAAACCGATTATTTTAGTAGAAAAGGGAGTTTTACCAGAAACTGATTTACCTTTTTATTACGTGCCTTTTCATAGTTTAAATAATCATAATTTATTAAAATGTATTAAACCGCAGTATGTAGAAATTAAAAATAAAAAATTTAATTCTTATTTAATTGGTATAAGTGACAAAAAATTTCATTTAGAAGGTATATCATGTATTTTGAATTATCAATTAATGGAGGAATTGACATGATTAAAAAGATATTATTATGGTTAAAGACCAAATATTCTTCTTGTTTCTTTGTGGGTAGTACTGATAAATTACCCCCACCACTTTCGAAAGAAGAAGAGTTATCTTTATTAATTCGTTTTCAAAATGGCGATGAAGAAGCTCGGGATAAATTAATCGAACATAATTTACGGTTAGTAGTATTTTTAGCTAAAAAATATGAAAATTCAGGGTATGAAATTGAAGATTTAGTTAGTATTGGTTCCATTGGACTTATTAAAGGAATTAATACTTATAAAATAGATAAGAATATTAAACTAGCAACTTATGCTTCCCGTTGTATTGCTAATGAAATATTAATGTTTTTACGTAAGAATAAAAAAAGAAAAACCGAAATTTCTTTTGAAGATGCCCTTAATTATGATGCCGAAGGCAATGAATTGCATTTAGAAGATATATTGGGTACGGAAGAAGATATTGTCATAAAAGAATTTGAAAATTCTATGGATAAAAAGTTATTAGCAGATGAAATTAATAAATTAGATCCCCGGGATAAACAAATTATGATATTGCGTTATGGCTTAAATAATACGGAAGAATTTACGCAAAAAGAAGTAGCAGAGATATTAGGGATTAGTCAGTCTTATATTTCAAGAATAGAGAAAAAAGTTATTAAAAATTTAAAAAGTTTATTAAAAACATAAAGATAATGAATAAAAAAACTCATTTTTAATCAAAACATGATTGAAAGGAGTTTTTTTAAATGAGTAAATATAAAGTAGATATTACCAATTTAAATACAAGTACTATTAAAGTATTAAAACAAGAAGAAATGATTGAGTTGTTTAAGAAATATCAAGCGGGTGATTTACAAGCGAAAGAAGAGTTAATTAATGGCAATTTAAAACTGGTGTTAAGTATTTTAAAACGTTTTAATAAAGAAAAATATAATATGGATGATTTGTTTCAAGTAGGAGTTATTGGTCTTATTAAAGCCATTGATAATTTTGATTTATCCTATAATTTAAAGCTATCAACATATGCTTGTCC
>CAZQAO010000066.1:0-4218 GCA_964591225.1 uncultured Muribaculaceae bacterium
CGGACTTGAACCGGCACAGTATTGCTACTACTGGATTTTGAGTCCAGCGCGTCTACCAATTCCACCACAGAGGCATACCTAGATTATAGCATAATAAATAAGTTTGGAAAATACCTTTATTCTTCTTTATAAATAGAGGTAAATAATTCTTTTTCTTCTTCATTTTGATACTTTTCTAAATCAATACTAGGTAAATCATCAATAGTTGCTAAACCAAAATAATCTAAAAAATCACTGGTGGTTTTATATAAATTAGGTCTTCCCGGCATCGTACTTTTACCAGCTTCTTTTAATAAACCTTTGGCTACTAATCTTCGAATCATATGGGCAGAAGATACTCCTCTCATTTCATCTATTTCGATTCGTGTAATGGGTTGATTATAAGCAACGATAGCTAGAACTTCTAATGCTGATTGACTTAATAAATTAGTATCGTCATTTTCAACTAATTTTTGATAATATTCTTTATGTTCTTGTTTAGTAGTTAACTTAAAAGCATTACCTAAATAACTAATTCGTAAGCCCCGATCTTGACTTTCATAAGAATTTTTTAATTCTTTTAATAAGTTTTTAGCTTCTTCTTTCGAAATATCCAATATTTCTACTATCTTATCTAAAGTTATACCTTCATCACCAACAACAAATAATAATCCTTCTAAGACACCTTTCAAATCCATATCTTTACCTACTCTCCACTATTATATTTTCAAAATTATTTCTTTGATAAATATTGATTTCATTATTTTTACTCATTTGTAAAATAGCTAAAAAAGTAACAATTATATGAGGACGAGTTATTTCTTCAAATAATTCGATAAAATTCATTTTACCTTGTACTTGTAATTTCTTTTTAATAGCTACAATTTGATCTTCAACATGTAATTCTTTTTCAGTAATTTTAGTTTCTATTGGTTTTTGATAATTTATTCTTTCTTGATATTCTAAAAAAGCATTAATTAAATCATCGATAGTAACACTACCATCATTTTTAATTGGTTCATCGGTATATTCTTTTAAATTCGCAGGAGCTTTCGTATAAAAGGAATTTCTTTTTTCTTCTAAATCATGGAATACTTCGGTCATTTGTTTATATTTTTCGTATTCTATAATTTTGGTTCTTAAATCTTCTTCACTAGTAATGGCAAATTCATCTGTAGTTTCAGTTGGTTCTTCTTCGTATCCTAATAACATTCTACTTTTTAAATGCAGAAGAGTTGCCGCCATAACTAAAAATTCACTAGCTATATCGATATTTAAATCTTGCATTTTTTTAATATATTCTAGATATTCTTCGATAATTGCACTAATATTTATTTCATAGATATCTTGTTCTTTACTTTTTACTAAATGTAGTAATAAATCAAGTGGCCCATGAAAATTGTTAATATTAATAAGATAGTCCACTTTATCACTTCCTTAATTACATTGGTATCCTCTAGCTAACATTTCAAAATGTACTACTTTAGGCATAGTATCTAAAGCATAATAATTTTCATTTTCCATTTTATTTAGAGAAGCTTTTTGTAAATCAATCACGGTATTGACAATAAAACCATTAGCATTAGATCCAAAAGAAGAAGTAACACCAGTAATAGAATTATAAGTAGCTACTTGGTTTTGCCAATATAAAAGATCTTCTTGGAAAGTAGTACTTCCGTTATTAGGATAATCCATGACATCGGTAATAGATTGCAATTTTTCCTCATTAAAATGATAAGTAAGAGTAGTATAATCTTTTTTACAAACCATCATTTGATCTTGATTTTCACCAGTTGTCAATTCCACATTAGGATAATCTTCTATAGTTTTTTCCACAAACACAATTTGCGTAGCATTACTAGCGGTAATAGAGTAAGATTCATCAACAGTCTCTTTACTTGCTAAAGCATTTTTAGTCATAATTAGTCGTTCTAATAACGTTTTATTATCATCATATAATTCAATAAAATAATTATGTTTAGAAAAATAATAGCGCGAACTTAAGTGATTAGTAACTTTAAAAGTAAGAGTTGAATCTTCAATTTTAAATTGATTAGCAACAATACCTTCTTCGATATTAACAGTTAAAGTATCACTAATAGGATAATAAGAAATTTCTTTTTGAGGAATATTTTCTTGTCCCGAAGTACTCTCCTTAGGAGGATTTTTTTCTAATATAGGAACACCATTATTAGTGACATAATTAACAATATTAGGTAAGAAAAAAATGAATACTAATAATATTCCAAATACTAAAAATATAAAAATAGGACTTTTATCTTCATTAGGCATTTCCCCTATTTTGGTAATAGACAATTCTTCTTCATTTACTTTTACATTTTTATAATCAAACTTTTTTTTCTTTGCCATATTGAACCCTTCATTCTTATAAAAGTTATTATATCAAAAATAAGAAAAAAGAAAAAGGACTTTTAATCCTTTGGTTTGAAAATCAAGACAAATATAAAAGAAAATAAAATAGCTCCACAAATAGCACAAGAACTTTTACTTAATAAATTAGAAAATAAACCAATAATACCCTGTTCTTGAAAGCCTAAATAAGCTCCTTTATATAAACTATAGCCGAAGTTAGAAATAATTATGGTAGCTCCTGCTCCCGCAAAATCTATAAATTTATCATAAAGTCCTAAAAAACCTAGAAAAGCTCCTAAAATAGTAAAAATACTAGTAACATGACCAGGAGTCAATTTAGTATTATCTAAAAGAATTTGAGCTAGAAAACAAGCCACTCCAGAAAAAAGAAAAGCTTTTAAAAAATTCATGATAAAACCTCCAAACTAACAGCATGAGCAATACTTGGTATTACTTTTTTTTGATTAGTAGTATCTCTAGAATGCAAAGAACCAGTGGCAATAAAGAGAATTTTTTTATATTTATTATTTTTTAAAATTTTATTAAATAATACGAGTGGTAAAGTAACTGGACCACTAGAACCAGAATAGACGTCTTGACTAGGTAGAAAAATTTCACAACCGGCATCCATATAATTTTTAGGTTTAATTCCATATTTCTTTAAACATTCTTTAAATATACTCATTCCTACTTTTCCTAAATCTCCAGTAAGTAATAAATCGTAATCATCAAGAGTTCGATTAAAATCATTTAAATGTTTAACTAATACTTGTACAGCTGCAGGAGTCATTACTGCTCCCATGTGAGTTGCATCTTTTTGATCAAAATCGACGACATTACCAATAGTAGCAGATTCTACCTTAATTCTACTTTTCTCGCATGTAAGAATGGCTCCCACTGCCCCAGTAGCGGTAAAAGTAGTAGTACTTGCCTTAGGAGCTCCATATTCAATGGGAAACCGAAATTGTCTTTCCGAATTTAAATTATGACTACTCGTAACGACAATAGCATTTTTTATAGCTTTACTTTCAATCATATTACTGCCAATAACTATACCTTCAGCAAAAGTAGCACATGCGGTATAAATTCCTAAAAAAGGAATATTAAAATGTTTAGCACTAAAACTCGTAATAGCTATTTGATTTGATAAATCTCCCCCAATTAATAAATCTACTTTATCAGTCAATTTATTTTTAAATAATAGATTATCAATTACCATTCGTTGCATTTTAATTTCTGCATCTAAAAACGTTTTTTCTTGAAAATAATAATCATCCATTGTTAAATCATATTTCCGTATTTGTCCTTCACTTTCTAAAGGACCAGCAATGGAAAAAGCATCTTTAATATAAACATTATTAAATTTAAAACTACCCATAAATAATCACCTTTAAAACTGCAAAAAAGAAGCCACTAATAATTCCATATAAAATAACACTACCCGCTAATTTAAAAAAATTAGCTCCTATTCCCGTAATAAAACCATCTCTTTTATAATCTAATGCCGCACTAGTAACAGAATGAGCAAAACCAGTAGTTGGTAAAATCAAACCAGCTTTAGCTTTAGATACCCAATTATCAAAGAAACCTAAAGCAGTAAATAAACAAGCCAAAAAGATAATAATTAAACAGGTCCAAAAATAAGCATCCATTCTTGATAAAGCAAAACAATGAATCAACAATGTCACTATTACTTCGGCAATAGTTCCCACTAAACCTCCAACTAAAAAGGCGATAAATGCATTCTTACCTTTATTTTCTTTAGGAGTTAATTGTTCAACTATTTTTTTATACTCATCTTTATTCATCCTGATTCCTCCATTAAGTAGTATGGTATTTTTATTTTTTCTTATGCAAAAGAAAAAA
>CAZQAO010000067.1:0-4023 GCA_964591225.1 uncultured Muribaculaceae bacterium
TTACGATATCTTTCTTTAGGATCTAAATATTTTTTTCTTAAACGAATAGCATCAGGAGTAATTTCAACATATTCATCGTCTTCTATAAATTCTAATGCTTCTTCTAAAGTAAATGTTTTAGGAGTTGTTAAATTAATTGCTTCATCAGCACCACTACTTCTAGTATTGGTTAAATTTTTATTTTTACAAGGATTAACATCTAAATCATTATCACGATTATGTATTCCCACAATCATACCGACATATACATCAGTTGCTGGTTCAATAATTAAAGTACCTCGATCTTGTAAATTCCATAAAGAGTATCCTAAAGCTTTGCCATTTTCCATTGATACTAAAACACCATTTTTACGTCTTGTAATTTCCCCTACGTATGGTTTATATTCTTCAAAACTCCGAACCATAATTCCTTCTCCACGAGTATTAGTAATAAAAGAACTTCGATAGCCAATTAAACCCCGTGTGGGAGCAGAAAATTCTAAATGGGATTCACCATTTTCACTAGAAACTACTAATAATTGGCCTTTTCTTTCTTGTAAATCATTAATAATTGTTCCCGAATATTCTTCCGGACAATTAACAATTACTCTTTCAAAAGGTTCATATTTTTTACCATCATGTTCTTCATATAAAACCTCTGGTTTAGAAACAGATAATTCATAACCTTCTCTACGCATATTTTCCAGTAAGATAGATAAATGTAATTCTCCCCGACCACTAACTTTAAAACCATCAGCATTTTCTAATTCTTCAACAACAAGTCCTACATTAGTTTGTAATTCTCTTTCTAAACGTTCTTTAATATGACGGGTTGTTAAAAATTTACCACTACGTCCAACAAAAGGAGAATTATTTACTAAGAAATTCATCGATAAAGTAGGTTTTTCAATTTCAATAGGTGGTAAAGGATCAATTATATCTTTAGAACAAATAGTATCACCAATTGATATATCACTACATCCCGCAATTGTTACAATATCTCCATAATAAGCTACTTCTTTTTCAACTTTATTTAATCCTTCATTCACAAACAATTTCGTTACTTTAAAATTCTCTATTTGACCATTATTTTTAGATAAAGCTACTAATTCTCCTTGTTTAATACAACCCTTAGTAATTCTCCCTATTCCTAATCTACCAATATAATCATCATAATCTAAGTTAGAAATTTGCAGTTGTAAGGGATCATTTTCATTACCTTTAAATGGTTCTACTACTTCTAAGATGGTATCCAATAAAGGGGCGATAGAATTAGATTCTTCATCTAAACTATGTTTAGCTATACCTTCTCTAGCAATACCATAAATAATGGGAAAATCAAGTTGTTCATCAGTAGCATTTAATTCCATAAATAAATTAAATGTCATATCTACTACTTCTAAGGGACGAGCATCTTTTTTATCTATCTTATTAATAAATAAAATCGGTCTTAAATTTTGTTCTAAAGCTTTTTTTAAGACAAAGCGAGTTTGAGGCATTGGTCCTTCGGCAGAATCTACTAGTAATATAACTGTATCGACAGTTTTGATAACTCTTTCTACTTCACTAGAAAAATCAGCATGACCAGGAGTATCAACTATATTTATTTTGACTCCTTTATAACGTATGGCACAATTTTTAGAATAAATAGTAATTCCCCGTTCTCTTTCGATATCATTACTATCCATGACACAATCAATAATTTCATCATGTTCATTAAAGACACCATTTTGTTGTAATAAAGCATCTACTAAAGTACTTTTACCAGCATCAACATGGGCAACGACAGCAATATTCACAATTTTATCCATCCAACTCACCTCTTTTTGGCATCTTATAGATTTTACAATAATTCAGAGGTTTTTGCAACCAATTCTTCTTTTTTAGATAGTTAGGACAAAATAAATAAATTTATATAATTAAAAAACTATTCAAAATTGATTATTTATTTTTGAATAGTTCTTAATAAATTAGCCATTTTTCCAATTATTATTTTTTTACTCTTACTAAATGTTTATTATACCAATTTTCAAACTCTTGTTGTTCAGCTAAAGATTCAATTTCTTCATGGTAGTAATGTTTTGTAAATTCCCCACAAGAACTACCAACTTCTTTACCAGGTGGACAATATAATTCAATTTTTAAATCTGGAAGAGTATTTTTTATTTTTTCGATCCACATATTTTCATTTTCACTAACTTTTAATTCATTAATGGGATTAAAACGAATAAATTTAATGGGTATTTGATATTTTTTTAATAAATCAATTAATAAATCTAATTCATTTTGGCTATCATTAACTCCATTTATCAACGTATAATGAATTTCTATTGGATCAGCAGTTTGATGAAGTTCGAGATATTTAGACATTATCGTATTGTTAGCTTTTACTTTATCACGATAATTTACTAAATAAGCTAAAGCTTGTTCTACAGTCACATTCGTACTAGGAATTAAATCATATCTTTTTTCATCAATAGGCGTATGCAGAGAAAAATGAACTTTCAGTGGCATATTTAATTCGTAAACTTTAGTAGTTAATTCTACTAAATTATCATTGGGCATCATCGTTGCTAAAGCATATCCTACTTCTTCATAATTAAGGGCTTTTTTAATTAATTCTTCATTTTCATAAACCTCTTTTATTAAATTTAGATTAAGTAATGGTTCTCCGACTCCCATAAAAGAAATAAGTAATTTTTTCTTATCAGTAATTCTTTTGCCATTATAAGTCAAAGTTTTATAAAGACATTCTAAAAAATCATCTGATTTAATAGGTACCATTTGTTTATTTAAATGATTATTAGTTAAATGACACATCTTACAACCTAAATTACAAAAATGATGAGTTGGTACACAAATAACA
Organism: uncultured Muribaculaceae bacterium; assembly: GCA_964591225.1. Taxonomy (GTDB): domain Bacteria; phylum Bacillota_I; class Bacilli_A; order RF39; family UBA660; genus MGBC108787. The sequence continues at coordinate 2,846 of CAZQAO010000067.1, forward strand.
TCTTTATCTTCTTTATTAAAGAGTAAAGACATTTCAATAATTTTTTTATCTTCTCCTTCGTAGACAGATTTTAATGTTCCATCTTGGTTATCTTTAAATGTTCCTAAGGATTGCATATTAATTCTACCTCCACCTATAATTATACAAGGTTAAAAAAGATAGAAAATATAGTTTTTTTTCATACCATTTATAATTAAAAATTATAACTATTGTAAAAGTTTAGGATCAATATATTTTTCAATAAATTTTTTAGGAGCAGTAGTTAAAAAATCTTTATCATAAATTATATTAATAACCACCGTAGGTAGTTTTTCTTTAATATTTAAAACTTCTATCTGTTTATTTAAAACATCTTCTTTAATTAAATCATAAATTATATAACCTATTCCTAAATCTTTTTTAATGGCCGAAAGAATCATTTCACTAGTATGAATATTAATAACATTTTCTATTTCGATTTTATTTTGAACCATTAAATTATCTAAATCATTACGATTAGCAGTACCTGGTATTGGTAAAATTAAAGGTTTATCTTTTAAATCTTTAAGTTTAGTTATCTTTTTTAATTCGGGATGAGAGGTATCTTTTTTAATAGCAAAACAATAATTAACTTCATCAAGTTTAATTACTTTCATCCCTTTACTTAGCTTTGTATCTATAGGAGAAGTATCAATTACAAAATCAACTTTATGAGAATCTAAAAGACTAATTAATTTAGATGTCGAACCAGTAATTATCGTAATTTCTATTTGGGGATAATTTTGATGAAAATCAATAATCTTATCAAATAAAAAGAATGAACCAATATTAGAAGGCATACCTATTGCTAATTTACCTCGTTCTAAGTTTTCAGTTTCTAACATTGTTCTTTCTGCAAAAACTAGATTATTATAAGATTTTTCTACAAAGTATAATAATTCTTCACCTTTGGCAGTTAATTCAACCCCATTACTATTACGATAAAATAATGAAACTCCTAGTTCACTTTCTAATTTTTTTATGGCTTTACTTATAGCTGGTTGAGATGTATATGTATATTCTGCCGCTTTAGAAATACTTCCATATTTAGCGACATCATAAAAACTTTTATATAAATTAAAATTAACATTACTTTTATACATGATTTCATCTCCATTTACTAATGTGAGTATATCACAATTATCTTTTTCTAAAAATGG
>CAZQAO010000068.1:0-3836 GCA_964591225.1 uncultured Muribaculaceae bacterium
TCTATGCCGAATTTTTATGCATTTGCAAAGAATTTCGTCATAGATAACTTATAATAATAAGACATAAATTAGAAAAAAATAGTAAAACTAATAGCAAGGGAACCCAGTTGTTTCCTTGTTTTGTTCCTAAAATAGTGCTAGAATATAATATCGTTTAAGGAGGTAAAAATGTTTAAATTAGTATCAAAGTATAAACCTAGTGGGGATCAACCAGAAGCTATAAAAGAATTGGTAGAAGGAATTAAAAGTGGTAAAAAACATCAAGTTTTACTAGGAGCAACTGGAACCGGTAAAACTTTTACGATTGCTAACGTAATTGCTAGTGTTAATAAACCAACTCTCGTCTTAGCTCATAATAAAACTTTAGCTGGCCAATTATATAGTGAACTTAAAGAATTATTCCCTGAGGACCATGTAGAGTATTTTGTCTCTTATTATGATTATTATCAACCAGAAGCTTATGTTCCGGCCAGTGATACGTATATTGAAAAAGATTCTTCGATAAATGATGAAATTGATGAATTAAGACATGCTGCTACCTCTTCTTTAATTAATAATCCCAATACTATTGTAGTATCTAGTGTATCTTGTATATATGGTATTGGTGAAAAAGAAGAATATATTAATAAAATGTTAATATTAAATGTCGGTGATACGGTTAAAAGAAATACGATTATTAATAAATTAATTGATATGACTTATGAACGAAGTGATATTGATTTTCATCGGGGAACTTTTAGAGTTCGGGGAGATAGTATTGATATTATTCCCGTTAATGAACATCAAAATGGTATTAGAATTGAATTATTCGGCGATGAAATTGAAAAAATATATAGTTTTGATCCCGTAACAGGGGCGATGATTCAAAATAAAAAAACCATTACTATATCTCCTGCTAGTCACTTTGTAACTAGTGATGAAAAGTTAAAAGAAGCTATCCGACGGATTGAAGAGGAATTAGCAGTTCGTCTAGAAGAATTAAAGAGTCAAAATAAGTTATTAGAAGAACAACGATTAAGAGAAAGAACTTTGTATGATATTGAAATGTTAAAAGAAACGGGTTTTTGTAGTGGAGTTGAGAATTATTCGCGACACCTAGCTTTGCGTGGTGAAGGGGAAACACCTACTTGTTTAATTGATTTCTTTCCCAAGGATTTTTTATTAGTAGTAGATGAATCTCATGTGACCTTGCCTCAAGTAAGAGGTATGTATAATGGGGATCGGATGCGTAAACAGACTCTGGTCGATTATGGTTTTCGGCTTCCTAGTGCTTTAGATAATCGCCCCTTAAGATTTGAAGAATTTGAAAGTAAAATTAATCAAGCAATATATGTATCTGCTACTCCCGGAGAATATGAATTAGAACAAACTAATGGGGAATATGTAGAACAAATTATTCGTCCTACCGGTCTTTTAGATCCTACAATTGAAGTAAAACCTACTTTTGGTCAAATAGATGATATTATTAACGAAATAAATAAACGGAAAGAAAATAATGAACGGGTTTTAATTACTACTCTAACTATTCGAATGAGTGAAGAATTAACTAATTATTTAAAAGAAATGAATATTAAAGTAGCTTATTTACATAATGAAATAAAGACTTTAGAACGATTAAAAATTATTCAAGAATTACGTCAAGGAATATATGATGTAGTTGTTGGTATTAATTTATTAAGAGAAGGATTAGATATTCCCGAAGTTAGTTTAATATGTATATTAGATGCTGATAAACAAGGTTTCTTACGAAGTAGTAGAAGTTTAATCCAAACTATTGGGAGATGTGCTCGTAATAGTAATGGTCATGTTATTATGTATGCTGATACTATTAGTGAAGCCATGGATATAGCTATAAAAGAAACTGCTAGAAGACGGGAAATTCAAGAAAAATATAATCAAGAACATGGTATTATTCCGAAAACGATCGAAAAAGAAATCAAAGAAGTAATAAGTAATGAAATTAAAATGAAAAATGAAGATACTCAAAAAATGAGTAAAAAAGAAAAAGAAAGCTTAATGGCTCATATTGAAGAAGAAATGAAGTTAGCTGCTAAAAATTTAGATTTTGAAAGAGCTATGGAACTTCGTAATCTTTTATTTGAAATGAAAAGTGAGTCATAAAATTATTTTTATTTAAAAAAATATGCTATACTATAAACATTAAAAAGGAAAGTGAGATAATGGAAACAATTTATATTTTTGGACATCAAAAACCTGATACAGATAGTGTTTGTGCTAGTATTAGTTTATCTTATTTAAAAAATCAATTAGGATTTAAAACTGTTCCTAAAGTACTAGGACACGTTAATAATGAAACTAAGTATGCTTTAGATTACTTTGGTGTAAAAGAACCAGCTTTTTTAAATGATGTTAAGATTCAAATTAAGAATATGCATTATAATAAAGATGTAATTGTTCATGAAAAAACTTCAATATATACTGTTTATAATTTAATGCAAAAATATGAGGTAACGGGAGTAGCTGTTGTCGATGAAAATAAAAAATTAAAATCTTTAGCTACTTTAAAAGAGATTGCTAAAACTTTAATTGATGGCAATAAAGATAATTTATATACTAATTTAGATAATATTAAGGAAGCTTTACAAGGAGAAATTGTTTTAGGATTTGATCAAGAAGTAAAAGGAAGAATCTTAGTTGGAAGTTATCAAAGTAGTACTTTTGCTAATGAAATAGATTTAACTAGTGACGATATATTAATTGTTGGAGATCGATTTAAAATCTTAGATTATGCAATTAATAGTAAAATAAAATTATTAATTTTAGTAGGTAATTATGATTTAGATAAAGAGTTATTAGAACGTGCTAAAAAGAATCATATTAATATTATTAAAACTAAACTAGATACTTATCATACGATTAATAATATATTACTAGCTAATTATATTGAAACAGTAGTTGAAAACCGAACTTCGATTTCTATTTTAGATACTGACTATCGAACTCAATTATTAGATATTATTGATAAATATGGTCATACTAATTATGCGGTTGTTGATAAGAATAATAAATGTTTAGGAGTTATTCGTATTAATGATGTGAATCAATTTGAGAAATTAAAGGTTATTTTAGTTGATCACAATGGTTTTAATCAAAGTGTAGAGGGTATTGAAGAAGCTGTGATTGAAGAAGTTGTCGATCACCATAATTTATTAAATATTGGTACTCCTGATCCTATTAATTTTAGAAGTATGCCCGTAGGTAGTACTTGTACTATTATTTATAATATGTATATAGAACATCATGTTAAAATTCCTAAAGATATGGCAGGTGTTATGTTATCAGCCATTCTTTCGGATACTTTATTACTTCGTTCTGTAACTACAACTGATTTGGATCGTAAAGCTGTCGAAGAACTAGGTAAAATAGCAGGTGTCGATGTAGAAAAATATGGTCATGACATGATTAAAGAAGGATTCTCTATTAAGGGTAAGAAAATCGAAGAATTATTAGAAGAAGATATTAAGACCTTTAGAGTGGGTGAAAAGATGATTGGTATTAATCAAATATTTACTATGGATTATGATGATATTGCCAAAGATATTGATAACTTTATTGATAAAATTGATGATTTAGTAGTTTCTAAATTTGATATGGTTATTACTTTAGTTACTGATATTGTGCGAAATGGATCTTATGTTTTCTATAATAGAGCTTCAGAAGAGATTGTTAAAGATATTTTTAATGATCAAAATTTCACTGAAGGAACTTATATTCAAGATCTACTTTCTCGTAAGAAACAAGTTGTTCCTAATGTTATGGAAGTTTTAGAAAAAAGAAATGCTTAGAAGGCATTTTTTTAATGGGTATTTCTATTT
>CAZQAO010000069.1:0-3742 GCA_964591225.1 uncultured Muribaculaceae bacterium
CATCATGCCTTATTTATTTTTGTTTTTTAACTAATTTTTCTAATTCTGTAATTCTCTCGGTCATATGAACATCTTTCGTATGAATAAATACTAGGATAATAATTGTAGCTACAGCAACAAAGAATCCATTCCAGAATATTAATGAACTATCAGTAGTAGAACTTTTTTCGGCAGTTGATGTTTCTTGAGGAGCATTTTTTAATTCTTCTAAAACATCGTAACGATCTTCTACCTTAGTATCATACATATCCTTAATTTGTTGTTCTATTCCTTCATTATAATCTTCAGCATATCCAGCAAATACTTTATCACCAATAACAATATAAGGAACTCCTCCAGCTGGTTCGTTTAAAAATGTAGATACTTCATTTAATAATTCACCATTTTTAGCATCATTCCAAGTTTCAAAAGAAACTAATTTAAAATATTTACCATATTCATCTAAAATACTATTAAGATAAGTTAAAAAATTTTGACAATAGCCGCAGCCTTTTCCCCAGAACAAATAAATAATTACTTGATCATCAGTTTCTTTATAATTTTTATCACTGATTTCTATTTCTTTGGCTTTTAAAGTTTCTTCTAAATTTTGAGTATTATAATCATCTAAGTTCTCAAAAGCTTTAGTTTGCATTGGAAATAACATTATACCTATCATTATTAATAAAGTTACAAATTTACGTTTCATTACTTCAATTCCCTCTTCCTACATAATTCGTTTAGATTATAACACTTTTTTCAAAATAGTCAAAGGAAATGATTAACAGATTTAATTATCTTTTTTCGCTGTAATAAATGGAAAGACAATAGTTAAAACCAAAGTTAAAGCTACCCGAATAATAAATTGATTCATAAAGGCTTCAGCTACAGTACCTCCTGGTATAACTCCTACTTTAGAAATAGCAATAAAGATAATAGCATCAATAACTAAAGCAATTAACATGGATAAAGCCGCAGCTAGCCAAGAAAAGATATGTTTATGAAAATAAGAATAAAGACAGATATTTATTGTTTGTGATACCACAAAAGCGACACTTGTTCCTATTATTAAAGAAAAAGCGGGATGATAAATTGAACCAGTTACTTCATTAGCTAATAAAGTTTGCAAAGCTTGATCAATAGTTAAACTAGTAGCTCCCATAGGTAAATTACAAATTAACGTACTTAAACCAAAACAAACTAGTTGGCACAAAAAAGCCACCAAGACACTTTTAAATGCCGTTTTATACCCATATAATTCAGTTATAGCAGCGACAATTAAAAAAGTAATGGGATACATAAAAACACTACAAGAAACAGGTAATTTAAATAATAAAATTATTTTTAAACCAACAATGTTAGAAAAAATAAGTAAAGTACAAAGTAACCCCATGAATAGTAATTTTCGTGTATCTTTCATACTAAATCCCTCTTTATATACATTTATTATACAATGAATAAAGAGAAATTATACAATTTCAATTCTAAATTGACATTATTTTCCAAAAATTTTACAATTCTATAGCATTTCTTGGATAGCTACGGTAGCTGCTATGCTACCATCACTAACAGAGGTCGTTAACTGGCGTAAATCTTTTTGTCTAGTATCTCCTGCCACATAAATGCCTTTAGTTTTTGTTCGCACACCATCTAAAGTTTTAATATAACCTTGCTTATCTAAATCAACGACATTTTTAAATCTATCATTATCAGGAGTTTGACCAATAGCTATAAATAAGCCATCTAAAGGAATCTCTTTCTTTCCTTTTTCACTAGTGTTTAAAACAATTTTTTCTAAACAATCCGTTCCTATTAACTTGGCAATAGTACAATTAGTCAAAATCTCGACATTAGCTTTTTGCTCTAATTCTAAAAGATAAGTATTTTCACCCCGAAAAGTATCGCGGCGATGAATTAAATATACTTTCTTAGCTAAATTAGCTAAATAAATAGCATCTTCTAAAGCCGTATTACCTCCACCATATACTGCTACTACTTTATTTTTATAAAAATTGCCATCACAAGTAGCACAGTAAGAAATACCTTTGCCTAAAAATTCATCTTCACCCGCAAGTTCTAGTTTACGTCTCGTAACTCCCGTAGCTAAAACGACGGCTTTAGCTTGATATTGGTTTTTATCAGTAATGACAGTTTTATCTTTTAATACTTTTTTAACATCTTCATATTTAATAGTAACTCCTAAGTTTTCCACTTGAGAATATAATGCGGTAGCAAAGTCAAATCCAGAAATATTAGCAATCCCTGGATAGTTTTCAATTTGACTAGCATTTACTATTTGGCCGCCATAAGCCTTTGCTTCTAAAACTAATACTTTTTTACTAGCTCTAGCCGCATACAAAGCACAAGTTAATCCCGCCGGACCAGCTCCGACAACAATAAGATCATACACAGAATCCACCTACTTCAACAATTTTTGAATCTCTTCTTCCATAACTTTAGGATTTTCAATCGGAGAATAACGTTTGACAATAGTACCATTTTGATCAACTAAGAACTTCGTAAAATTCCATTTAATATCGTTGGGTTCTACACAACTGCTACTCATTTTTTGAATTGCTTTCATACTAGTTTTATGGGCAAAACCATTAATAGTTTCTTCTGGAGAATTTTCTCTTAAATACTTCCATAAAGGACTGGCATTGGTTCCATTTACTTCAATTTTTTTCAATTGATCAAAAGTCGTTTGATATTTAGTGGTACAAAACGTATGAATTTCTTCATCAGTTCCTGGAGCTTGATGTCCAAATTGATCACAAGGAAAATCTAAAATTTCCAAACCACTTTCATGATACTTTTGATACATACTTTCTAAAGCTTCATATTGGGGTGTAAATCCACAACCTGTCGCTGTATTCACAATAAGTAATACTTTCCCTTTAAGGTCTTTTAAATCTAGCTTTTCGCCATTTCTCTTTTCTACTTCAAAATCATAAATATTCATAAAATTTCCTCTTTTCTATTATTAATCATCATCTATATCATATTTGATAATCTCTTTAGTTTTAGCATTAATCTCATATTCATATTTTCTATTTTGATAACGAAATTCAATATCATAAATCATAATGCCATCATCCATTTCCCGATTTACTTTACTAAAAACCACATCACTTTCTTTAAACTTCGTATAATTTAAGATAAACTTTTTAGCTTCTTCGGCTGAAATATAATTTTCATTTTTAGTAGGAGTATTATTGGCAGGAGTATTGTTAGTCGTCTCTTTATTATTAGACGTTTCCTTATTATTAGTTGTTTCTTTATTATTAGTTGAGGTATTATCTGTTGATTGATTATTTTTAGAATCCTCATTAGTAGTATTATCAGTAGCAGTATTATTTTCTGAATTATTACTATTAGGAACATTACTTATTGGTTCTTTACTAAATTTCTTAATTTTACCACTAGATTTACTAATATCAAATTCATACTCATAAGTTCCATCATTTAATTCTATTTCATACGAATTATCATCAAAATCATTATTAACATGAGTAGATACAAAATCACTTTGTTCTTTATCTAAATAATCATATGATATTTCTAAGGCTTCTTTCTCATTAATTCTACCTCTAAAGGCAAAAAATAACCCAATTGCGAGAACTAAAACCAAAATCACCACACTAATAATGATAATATTTTTCTTTTTCATTAAATCCTCCTCTAATCAAATATTACATATGTATTATACCATATGTTTACCTCTTGCACTTTATTTTTCTAAACATGATATAATTTAGTTAGA
>CAZQAO010000070.1:0-3692 GCA_964591225.1 uncultured Muribaculaceae bacterium
AAGTATTAATGTTGTCAAAATATGTAAATAGTAAAAAAATAGAGACTTGTAATTTTCAAAATATATGATAATATTAAATTATAGTAGAGAGGAGCAGTTGGACTATGATAAATAATTTAAATACAAAAGTTAACATAATGTCAACCTGGGGGGGGGAGAGTTCCAAAGTCACCAATAATACTAATATGGCATTAATGTCTTATAACTCATAGGTTTGTTAAGGAATTTGCATTTTTTCTTTCTAGCATTCAAATAATAAATTAGTGTATAAATTACTTGTATATTACTTAAGAACTTCAAATGAAGTTCTTTTTTATTATTTTTAGATGAAGGAGGAATGTAAATGAAAAATAATAATTATAAAGATAAAGTGGTAAAGGTAGGCACTTTCTTTAGTGGAATTGGTAGTCCAGAGAAAGCACTAGAGAAATTGAAATCAGAAGGAATTATAAAAGATTATAGTTTAGAATTTTTTTCAGAAATAGATAAAAATGCAATTAAGAGTTATTGTGCTGTTCACAATGTTGATGAAAGTTTAAATCTTGGTAATATAATAGATATTAAAGGAAAAGATTTATCTTATTGTGATTTATGGATTGGTGGATTTCCATGTCAAGATATTTCTTGTGCAGGAAAAATGAAAACTACTAAAAATACTTTAATCAATAAAGATTTTAATTCTAATGATATATATGATATTTCCAAAGGCACTGCTAAAGAAGATGAATTATTTGATTATGCAAAAATACCAAGTTATTTAAAAATTAGTGAGAAATCTTATGATGATAGAGATAGTTTTGATATAAGTTTATAATATATTTATAAGTTAATATTTTTTTATAAAAAATGATAAATTAAAATTGGCAAAAACATTAAAAAATGTTATAATTTAAATGTGAGTAAATTCACTTGGGTAGTATTTAATGAAAAGTAGTTATTTAGTTGAAATTGACGAACCTAGAATTCAAGAAACTTGTGATGCATATTTTAAATGGAAAGATTTAAATACGTATATTAAAAGTTTAGTATCTAGGGGTATCAATATGCCAGATGCAATTAGCGAACCTATGGGATGTTATTGCTTAGATTTGCTGTGGAATAAGCAATCTGGTGGTGATGCACAAACAAGAGATGGTAAAAAGGTTGAATTCAAAGCTACGAGTAATTATGATGGCGACTTAAGTAGTTTTGGACCAAAATGTGAATTTGATGATTTGGTTTTCCTTAGATTTAATCTTGATACCAATATGCTATATGTATATGATACAGGGATAAATTCAGATCAGTTAAAACAAATTAAAATATCATCATTTGGTACTGTTGAATCTTATCAAAAACAAGGTAAAAGGCCACATTTTAGTATAATTGATAAAATTATTAACAACTTAGAAATTGAACCCACAGTAATTTTCAATATTCGTAGAGGAATAATTGAAAAGAAAAATATTTAAAAAATAAATACGAAAGGAAGAGTTGAATTTACTCTTTTATAATAAGTATTTATTTTGCGGCACGCCGCAGAGGAGGAAGTATGTATAAAATATGTAGTTTATTTGCAGGTGTTGGAGGAATAGATTTAGGATTTTTAAATACTAAAAAATGCGAAATTGTATATGCAAACGAATTCGATAAATTTGCAAAAGAAACCTATGAATTAAATTTCAAAAATAAAATAGATTGTAGAGATATTCATAATGTTAAAATTGAAGAAATACCAGATTTTGATATTATGATTGGTGGATTTCCTTGTACTTCATTTTCTGTAGCTGGGCACAGAAGAGGTTTTAAAGATGCTAAAACAGGCGATTTATTTTTTGAAATGGAACGAATATTTAAAGAAAAAAAACCTAGAGTAATTTTTTTGGAAAATGTTAAAAACCTAGTTGGACATGATAATGGGAATACTTTTAGGACAGTTATAGAGTGTCTTGAAAATGCTGGATATAAGGGAAAAATAAATTCACAAGTTTTAAATGCTTGTGAATATGGTAATATTCCTCAAAATAGAGAAAGAGTTTATATTGTAGCATTTAGAGATGAAAAAGATTTTAATAAATTTAGAATGCCATTGCCAATACCTTTAAAGAAAAAAATAAAAGATATATTTGATTTTGAGAATAAGGTAGAAAATAAATATTATTATACAAAAGGTAAATATAAAGATGAGATGTATAATATGTTAATTGAAGCAATGGATGACGATTCAACTGTTTATCAATGGCGAAGAAAATATGTTAGAAAGAATCAGAGTAAACTAGTTCCAACTTTAACTGCTAATATGGGCGAAGGAGGACACAATGTACCATTAATAAAAACAAAATATGGAATTAGAAAATTAACACCTATTGAATGCTTTTATGCTCAAGGATATCCCAAAAAATACAAATTACCTGAACACATGAGTGATGCTAAATTATATAAGCAAGCTGGTAATAGCGTAGCAGTTCCTGTTGTTGAGAGAATAGCAAATAATATTATGACAGCTTTAGAAGATAATGGATGACGAAATCCAAAAGAAACTTTATAACTAATGAATTTCTATGAACCTACTTTTAGACAAGTAGGTAAACACACTGCAATATTGGCAAGCCAATAACGAGTGTGCCAAAGGAATATCTCTTTGGAAACTCTAAAACAAAAAAGATAAGTTAATACTAATCTTACGAAAGGTAAAATTTATCTTTTTTTAATCATGAGGTAATTTACTATAATCATATTTATCACCACTCATTGCTAAATCATCATATAATTCTTTTACATCAGCAAGAATCTTTTCAGGAGGGTATATTTCTTTATAATAATCATAATTCTGTAACATCATCATCATTTGATGTAATTTGGCGCTACAATTTGCAACATTTGTCCTTTTTTCATAAGCATCTTCTAGTAAATCTAACTGAGATTGTTTATATTCTTGTAATAGATCTTTGGTAGTCTTTTTTCTTGGCTTATTTTTATTTTCAAATACATCAACAACTTGATTATAGCCTGCAGCTTGAAGTAATGTTTCATAACTTATATCTAATTCTTCAGAAATTCTTCTTAAAACTTCCACATCTATTTTTTTAATTCTTTTCTATAATGCTCCTTATCTTTACATTTAATATAATACCAATCCCCGTTTTTATGTCTTTTATAAATTTTTAAATTGTTTGAAGGATTATTCACTCCATAATATGGATGGTCTATAAATACAACTTTAGAATCCATTTATTGTTCATTCGCTTTCATATAAAAAACAACTAGATATTTAATCTAATTGCTTTTTCATATCTCTAAATCATTTCCTTTAAATTTATCTAACAAATGATTGTATATAGGTTCAAATACTTTTTTATATTTATATTCCAAACTTTTATAATATAGTTTTCTTTGTTGTTCACTAAATACAGGTAAATTATTATATTCTAATGGAACACTATCAAACAATTCTTTTATTTTTGTTAAGTCTATTTTAGGGAATATTTTTAACAAGGATTTATTACAATCTTCATTTTCCATTGATTCAATAAATTTTAAGGGATTAATTACTTTTCCATCTTTAGTAAAAGCTGAAACACAACTATCATAAATAACTTGTTTCATTTTAAATTCATCTTTCAATATTAATTCTATTCGCTCATCAGATGTCTTGCTGTAAGTTTTCTACTTTAATCATATAACCACCCATACTTGGCAATCAATTTTTTATA
>CAZQAO010000071.1:0-3518 GCA_964591225.1 uncultured Muribaculaceae bacterium
TTAAAAAAATAGCGATTAGCAAACTAAATATTATGATTTATGCTATAATGTATACATATGTGGAGGAAGTATGAAAAAGTTAATATTAGTTGATGGTAATAATCTATTATTTAGAAGTTATTATGCAACCGCATATTCAGGAGCATTAATGAAAAATTCTAAAGGATTTCCGACCAATGCCTTATATGGTTTTGTTTCTATGATTCAAAAAATAATACAAGAAGAACAACCTGAATATATAGCAGTTGCTTTTGATGTTGGTAAAAATTTTAGAGCCGAAAAATATAAATTTTATAAAGAAGGAAGAAAAGAAACTCCGCAAGAGTTAATTTTACAAATGCCTTATGCTAGACGTATTTTAAAGGGAATGGGTATTCCTTATTTTGAGTTAGCTCCCTATGAAGCCGATGATATTATTGGTACTCTATCTAAGAAAGTGTTGGAAGATGATGATTTTATTGCCACTATAATTTCTAGTGATAAAGATTTATTACAATTAATTAATGATCAAGTAGATATGAAACTTTTAAAACAAAAAGGACATATTCGTTATAATCCGATATCTTTTTATGCAGAATATAAAATCGAACCAATCCATGTTATTGATTTAAAAGCTTTAGCGGGAGATGCTTCTGATAATATTCCGGGAATTAAAGGAATAGGGGAAAAAACAGCCTTAAATTTATTAGCAGAATATAAATCTATTGAAAATATTTATGATCATATTGATGAAATTAAAGGAAAAATGAAAGAAAAATTAATTGCTGATAAAGATATGGCTTTTGTTAGTAAAGAATTAGCTACTATTTATTGTGATGTTCCTTTAGAAATTAATGATTTAGAAGATTTAAAATATACTCCTCAAGAATCTCAAGAGTTATATGAAATTTATGAAGAATTAGAATTCTTTTCTTTACTTAAAAAATTTGAAAAACCAGAAGTAAATTGTGATTTAGAAAATATAATATATATTCAAAAAAAAGAAGATTTGGTTTTAGAAAATATTATATCTTGTTATATAGAATTAGATGGTACTAATTATCATTTAGCTAATATTTTAGGAATGGCAATTACGGATAAAAATCATACTTATTATATTGCTAAAGATTTAATAAAAGATGTTATCCCATTATTAAAAGATAAAATTATTTATACTTTTGATTGGAAAAAGAATATTGTTTCTTTACATAAATTAGGTGTTACTTTAAATGAAGTAAATTATGATTTAATGTTAGCTTCTTATTTATTAAATAAAAATATTAAAGATGATATAGCTTATCTTATGAATACTGATGGTTATGCCATATCCTTTTATGAAGAAGGTATTTTAAAAAATAAAATTAGTCAAAGTCAAATGGAAAAAGAGATTTGTTTAAAAAGTAAGTATATTTTCGATACTAGAGATCAATTTGTTTTATTATTAAAACGAGAAGATATGTTTGATTTATTTATGAATATTGAAATGCCTTTAGTCCAAGTTTTAGCTGATATGGAAATTACCGGAATGAAAGTAGATCGAACCATTTTAGATGCAATGAAAGATGAAATTAAAGTTAAAATAGATATGGTTGCTAATGAAATATATAATCTAGTAGGAGAAAAATTTAATATTGCTAGTACTAAACAATTAGGAGAAATTCTTTTTATTAAATTAGGCTTACCGGGAGGAGTAAAAACACAAAAAGGCTATAAAACTGATGTTAAAGTAATGCATAAATTACTAGGTAGTCATCCCGTAATTGCTAAAATATTAGAATATCGCAACTTAACGAAAATTTATTCTACTTACTTAGAGGGGTTAGAAAATTATATATATGAAGATGGTAAAATTCATACAATTTTTAAACAAACTTTAACCAGAACAGGAAGACTTTCTTCAGTTGAACCAAATTTACAAAATATTCCGGTTCGCGATGAAGGAGGACGAAAAATAAGAAAAGCTTTTCTTCCTACTAATGATTGTTTTTTAAGCGCTGATTATTCTCAAATTGAACTACGGATTTTGGCACATATTTCCGAATGTGAAGAATTAATAGATGCTTTTAATAAAGATGCTGATATTCATACCAAAGTAGCTAGTGATATTTATGGAGTTCCAGAAATAGCTGTTAGTAAAAAAATGCGTTCTACTGCTAAAGCAGTTATCTTTGGAATAGTGTATGGAATTAGTGGTTTTGGTTTAGGAGAAAATCTAGAAATTAGTCAAAAAGAAGCTAAACAATTTATTAATAAATATTATGAATTATATCCAGGAGTTAAACGTTATATGGATGAAATTGTTAAAGAGGCTTATAGGGAAGGATGTGTCAGAACTTTATTTCATCGTAAAAGAAATATTGAAGAATTAAATTCTAGTAATTATATGGTTCGCCAAGCTGGAGAAAGAATTGCTCTTAATACTCCTATTCAAGGAACTAGTGCTGATATTATTAAAAAAGCTATGATTGAAATTTATAAAGAATTTCAAGAAAAGAATATTAAAAGTAAAATGGTTTTACAGGTCCATGATGAATTAATTATTGATTTAGTAGATGAAGAAAAAGAAATAGTAACTAATATTGTTACTGAAAAAATGACTAATGTTATTAAATTAAGTGTTCCTTTAAAAGTAAGTAGTGATTATGGTAGTGATTGGTATGAAACTAAGTAAGGAAGTGATTTACTATGCCAGAAATTGCTGAAGTAGAAACAGTAAGAAGAACTTTACAAAAACAAATATTACATAAAAAGATCAAAGAAGTTAAAATTTTATATCCTAAAATGATAAGTTCTGATATTAAGGAATTTACTCAAAAACTTGTTGGTAATGAATTTATAGATATAAAAAGAGTAGGGAAATGGTTATTATTTGAATTACATGATTATTATTTATTATCTCATTTACGAATGGAAGGTAAATTTTTTATAAAAAATCATGATGAGGAGATCTTAAAACATGAACATATTATTTTTACGTTTCAGGATGACATAGATTTAAGATATCATGATACTCGTAAATTTGGGAGAATGAAATTAGTTAAAAAAGAAGAATTAGAAAATACGGAAGAAATAAAAAAACAAGGTTATGAACCGGGAAATCCATTACTTACCGAAAAATATTTATTAGAAAAATTAGAAAAGAAAAAGATACCAATTAAAACTATTTTATTAGATCAAACAATTATTAGTGGTTTAGGAAATATTTATGCTAATGAAGTTCTTTTTGCATCCCAAATTAATCCTTTAAAACCAGGAAATGAAATTACTAAAAAAGAAGCTACAAGTATTATTACCAATGCTAACGAAATTATTAATAGAGCAATAGAATTAGGTGGAACAACTATTAAAAGTTATACTTCTAGTTTAGGGGTAACCGGTCGATTCCAAGAGGAATTAAAAGTACATAAAAGAGAAAATGAACCATGTGTTGTTTGTAAGACTCCGATAGAAAGAATAAAAGTAAATGGTCGAAGTACTTATTATTGCCCTAAATGTCAAAAGCTGAAATAGCTTTTTTTAATTGGGGTTAAAGAAGAAAA
>CAZQAO010000072.1:0-3464 GCA_964591225.1 uncultured Muribaculaceae bacterium
ATTTTCGCTTGCTTGGCTAGCAGTAGATTTCCAAAAAGCATATGAAGAACCAATAACAACAGTCAATGATGCTATTACCATTAATAAAGCTACAAATAATTTTTTATTTTTATAAATTTTATTATCTTCCATATTATTTTCCATTATTATTCACCATCTATATAAACATTATAAAATAAAAAAGAGATATTGAAAAGAAAAAAATAGCCTTTTTAACTATTTTTTAGTGATTATCTATGATATATGAATCATCTTCTAAATTTCCAAATATATTATCTAAATTTTCATTATTTGGAGCTTCTAAATTAGGACTAATGATATTACTATGATTATCTTTCTTCTCACCAGCTTGATTTAGTTTAGGCATATCTAAAGTTTTTGGTAATTCAAAGTCAGGTTTTTTAGGAATTGGTGATACTTCTTCCTTAATTGGTTCTGGATTTTCATTAGATAAATAAACAGAACTAAATTGATTAGAAAGTGGTGGCTTTTTCATTGAATTATCTATAGGAGTAGCAAAAATATCATTAGGGATACTTTCTTCTTCCATAATTGGAGTTACCGGAGTTGGCTCTTCTACTTTTGGACGAGGTATATCGGTTGGAGTGGGATTAGTTTCATTTTTAGGTTCATCAAATAAAGGTGATTGAAATAAATCATTGCTCCAATCTTTAGATTCTGTTGGTGAATCAAAAACTGGTTGACCAAAAGTTGATGTTGGTTCTTCGGGTTTTATTTCAGAAACCTCAATAGACTCTGGCATTTTTATATCTTGAATATCCTTTGGAATCTCGGTAAAAGGATCAAAGTTATTTTCTTCAGGGGCTTTATTAACTGGATTAACAGGAGTTTCAATATTAGAATTCATATTCATATTATTAATATTTTCAGGCATATTATTAACTTCTACATTATTATTAGGAATATTATTAGAAGCTTGTGGATTTGAAGTCATAACATTATCGACAGGTGTTGGTGGTTCCATATTAGCTACTGGTTCTACAACGGGAGGAACTTCCATAGTTGGAGCTACAGTTTCATTAGGTTGATTTTGACTATTTAAAGACATAGTCCCTAGTGATGTTGATTCCATATTTTGATTTACTGGTTCAATCGGAGTAGCAGTTTCATTATTTTCTATATTATTAATCATATTATCTTGTTGTTCTTGATTGCTAGCTTTTTCGTCTTTTTTACCAAAAAATAAAATAACTAAAAATGAAAACGCTAAAATGGTAATTACTATAAACAAACCAATTCCAAAATAATCATTACTATAAAGTCTGTATAGAAATTCCATTGTTTCACCACCTTTTGTATTCTTCGTATTCTATAACTAGAATATCATATAATATATGACAAATCAAGAAAAAAAATTCGACAAAAAAAGACCATTTACATATATTTGGTCATTTGTTTCATCACTTGATTTACCTGCTTTTGACTAGGTTTTCTTCCCATACTACTCATCATGGCTTCAATCATTTTTTCATTTATAGGAGGATTTTTTTGCATATATTTTTTGGTAACGAATCGAGCTATAAAAAATCCTATTAGGGCTCCAATAACAAGACCTATAACTATTAATAAAATATCATGTAGCATTTTGCTTCCCTCCTCACACATTTTATTTTACTAAATATTTTATATTTCGACAAGGCATTAAATATATAACTTTTCTATCCAAAAATAATCTTTATTAGCAAAATCACAAAAGAATAAATCTTCATAATTTTGCAGATAATCTAAAAAAGTAGGATGAATAACATTACTTTGTAATAACAAAAATTTTTTACGAATAATTAATTTCGATTCTTCTTTTATATATATGTTATGAAATTGATGAATATTTTTAAATTTAGTATAAAAAATATTATCTTGATAATTTTGATAGATATGATCATCTAAATCTTTGATATTAAAAGCATCTGTCATTTTATTAAATAGTTCTACTCCCCTAGTTAAATCTTCTCGATCTAAATGATAGATGTACGATAACATTTTAAATAAGTAATAAGGATTATTTTTAGTTAATACTGCATATTCTTTTTTTATTTTAAAGATATAAAATGTTCGCATATTCTATTCACCCTACTTAGTATATAAAAAGCAGACTATCAGTTTTTGTCAAATTATGACGGATTAGTTTGTAATATTACTTTTTTATCAAGTAATGCATTAGATAGATTAATCTGCATACTATTACAGATGGAAATTAAAGCGAGGAATATATCGACAATTTTCGATTCAGAATTTTCACTATTGTTTGATTTTAAAGAAATACGAATTTCTTTTCCTAGTTCAATAACTTTAAAAAATAATTGAAACATTTCTCCAGAAACATCTTTGGATTCTGCACTCATATTTTTTTCTACATATTCTTGAATTAAATCTAAACTATTTTCTTTAGTTATATTTTTTATTAATTGTTCTTTCATGTTATTTTTCTTTAACAGCTACTAAAGAACTGTTATCTCCTTTCTCATTTATTTCGTTTAAATATTGAAATCTAGTATTTAGGATAATGGCCCCAAATATAATGACCGAATACAAAAGTATTACTCCACAATAGTTTTTAATAATTTTTTTCATTCTACATTCCTTCTTTCTATATTCAAGTTAACACGTATATTTGTTCGTGTCAATAACATTAAGAACATTTGTTTGACTTTTGACAGTTCATATGTTAAGATAATCATGGAGGTAAGTTTGAATGAAGGAACTCACACACAAACAAACAGAAGTATTAAATTTTATAAAGAAATATACCGCTACTCATGGGTACCCTCCTGCTATTCGAGAAATATGTAGTGGATTAGGTCTTTCTAGTCCTGCCACTGTTCATGCCCATGTTAAAAAATTAGAAGAAGCAGGAGCTATTAAAACTTCTAATAATAAATTTAGAACTATAGAAGTTTTAGTAGAAAATGAATATTTAGATAAAAATGAAGATGTTATTAAAGTTCCATTATTAGGAAAAATAACAGCTGGAAATCCGATTGAAGCTATTGAGCAACCCAATCAATTTTTTGATCTACCAGCTTCTTTAGTTCCTCGCAAAGAAACAGTATTTACTTTACATGTTAGTGGTAAATCGATGATTAATAAAGGAATTTACGATGGTGATTATGTTATTGTTCAAAAACAAAAAGTAGCTCGCAACGGAGATATTGTAGTAGCTATGACTGACGAAAATGAAGTTACCTTAAAAACATTTTATAAAGAAGAAGATCATATTAGACTCCAACCCGAAAATGATACCATGGCCCCTATTATTTTACCAAATTGCACAATTCTAGGAAAAGCAATTGGTCTTTATAGAAAATTTTAAAACTTCTAAAATAAAGTTGACAATTTATAAATAAAAATTATAATTATAGATAGAAAGAAATTGTTATATCTTTCTTAAGTATATATTATGATGTTATTATCATAATATATATTAGGACATTAAAAAGACACAC
>CAZQAO010000073.1:0-3257 GCA_964591225.1 uncultured Muribaculaceae bacterium
AATGCTTGAATATCCTGAGCGAATTGATATAATTGATTATAAATTAAAGAATATTTTAGAAGATGCTTATATAAAACAATTAGAAGGATATAGAAGTTATATTAAAACTAAAACTAAAAAGATTGTTAATTTGTATTTATATTCTATCATTGATGGTACTTATAAAGAAATAAAATAATCAACAAAACGGAGTTAATTCCGTTTTTGACTCTACTATGAGAGAATGATTTATATTTGATCAAGGAAATTTTAAAGGTGGTATGCTAAAGTATTATACAACTAAGCACTGGTTATTAATTTTAGTTAATAATGATAAGGAAATGATTGAACATTTTAATAATATATCGGCAATATTTAAAAAAGAATCATTAGTCATTAATGATTCTGTCAGTATTTTTAAAACTAAGTTTAGCAACTTCGGTTAATTTATCTTTACCAAATTTTTGAACAATTTCTTTTCCAACTTTATCAACTTCATCACTTGCACCTTTAGGTATTTTAAGACCAAGATTATTTTCTAATTTTTTAAATTCTTTTAAGAATAAATATCGACTAATAATACTACTTGAAGCAACAGCTAAATTTTTATCTTCAGCTTTGGTCATAAAAGTAATTCCTTTTTGAACTAATTTATTATCTTCTAAATATTTATAGTAAGTAAAAGGTTTAGCAAACTCATCAACAATAATATAATCAACTTTAGGTTTTTCTTGCATTATTTCATATAATACTTTATTGTGCATGATAGCTTTAACTTTATTCATATTAAAGTTTTTATGGTATTTATTATAATCAAGATTATTTAAAACTAAACTTTTATATTTTATTCTTTTAGCAATTAAAGGAGCAATTTCTAGTATCTTTTCATCAGTTAACTTTTTACTATCACAAACTCCTAAACTTTGTAAGTATTCAACATCTTCAAGTTTAACATAAGAAGCAGTTACGACAATAGGACCAAAATAATCACCTGTTCCAACTTCATCACTTCCAACTGAATTACAATGGATATAATCTTTTTCATAAGGCTTTTTGTCAGTAGTTACAACTTTCTTTTCTTTAACTTTATTATCTGAATTAGTAAATTCTACTTGTCCAGCATTTATTTTTTCAGTTTCAATCCAATATTCACTTGCAAGGTCAGCATCACGCCCTTGAAAAACAGCTTTACCTGATGTATATAAAGTTACAACAGTATCCCCATCATCAGCTTGAAATATAGAATATTGAGGAGTTTTTTCTCTTTTTAAATCATCATAAAAATCAATCATTTGTTTTTTTGTTTTATCTGTAACTTTTACTGTAATAGTCATTTAAATCACCAATTTAATTATATAAAATAAGTATCAAGAAATCAATAAAAAGTGTAAATTTTTTTAGTATAATCATTATGAGTCATTTAATTAGATCCTTTCAATGTTTTAAGAGAATTACATTGTATCATAGTTTCTGATATGACTCTTTTATTAACTAAAAATAGTGTCGTTTTTTTCTCACCAACACTATTAATTAAAATTCAGTTAGATGTTTTTTTATACTCTAATGAGTAAGGTAAAACCCATATACCAGTTAAAACAATCAATTGTCTAAATATATAAATTCTAGTGCAAATTTTTAATGATAATAATATTATTGTAAATATATTTAATAAGCATAATAAATATATTGGAAAGTTTATACCTAATAGTTCTAAAAAATTTTGTTTGACTTTTTAAAGAGCTATCTCTTGTGTTATTTACATAACATAATTTTTATTACATTTATGACATTGATAGTGAAAATCTTTTAGTAGCTTTACATCGTGATCAGTTGGTATTATGTCTAAATTTTTAATATCATTTTCTAAACATTTATCATAATAAATGTAATATATTTTTTCTTTAGTATTATAGATAATTCTACCTCTTGGATAGTAATCAAAATCAACATGATATTTTTGGTGATAATATTTATTCCAAATTTCCATATGACTTTTAGGATAATTTAAAAAATATCCATATTTTTCTGCCTCAGATAAATTACAGCTATGTAATAAAAGTTGTTTGTTTACTACAAAAAATATTCCTACCATTATAATTTCCTCCTTTTTTCTATAGTTTATCAAAAAAAATGGATAATGTGAAGACAAAAAACAATTTTTATGATAAAATATAAAAGATTTAAAATATTATAAAATCTTTAATTTTGGAGGTATAATGATAAAGATAAATAATAAAAAATTAACGATTGTGAATGATATTAATGAGGCTGATTTAATAACACATAATGGTGTTTTTCATTCTGATGAAGTATTTAGTACAGTTATTTTAAAAAATATAATAGATAAAGAGGAAATAAAAATAGCTAGAACAAGTAATGTAAATGGTGATATAAAAGGCATTGTTTATGATGTAGGAGGTGGAAAATATGATCATCATCAGTATGGTGGAAATGGAGAAAGAGAAAATGGTATAAAGTATTCTTCATTTGGGTTAATTTGGAAAGATTTTGGAAAAGATTATTTAAAAAATATCAATGCAGAAAATATTGATGATGTTTGGAAAGAGATTGATAGGAAAGTAGTTCAAACTATAGATGCTGTTGATAATGGGCAACTTAAAAAAAATTCCCAATTTGATTTTGAAATTCTAACAATTCCAAGTTTAATATCAATGTTCAATTCTAAATGGGATGAAGAAGATAATCAGGATAATTACTTTATTCAAGCTGTAGATTTTGCTCAAGAAATATTATATAAAATTATAGTGGAAGTAAATTCTAAATTTAAAGCTAAAGAAACAATTGAAAAAATAATTGAAAAATCTGAAAATCAAATGTTAATATTAGATAAATTTATGCCTTGGAAGGAATTTTTATTAGAATCTAAAAATTCCAAGGCAAGTACAATTTTATATGTGATTTTTCCTTCAAATAGAGGCGGATATAATATTTATGCTGTCCCTAAAGAAGTAGGTAGTTTTGAAGCTAGAAAACTTTTTCCAGAGTCTTGGGCTGGTCTAAAGAATGATGAATTAAAAAAAATTTCGGGAGTAGAAAGTTTAAGTTTTTGTCATAATGGTCGGTTTATATGTGCAACTGGAACTTTAGAAGATGCAATAAAAGTAGCAAAAATAGCTATTGAATATTAAAAAGTAAATAAAAAAGAAAAGTATGTTAAAGCAATATAAAAGCAGGAAATGCTTAATTTATAAGTAAACTTAATACTACAATGAATAAGTTTAATATTATTATATGAGATGAGGAAATACTGATATAGA
>CAZQAO010000074.1:0-3082 GCA_964591225.1 uncultured Muribaculaceae bacterium
ATGATGATATTTATAATGATTTTAAATTCTAAAAAATCTCATTTTTGGTTTGGATATAAAAAACGCTGAAACTGGTATTTTAGCGTTATTTTAATTAAACAATTCTTTCCATTTTTTTTAAAACTATTAATAAATTAAGTTAGCACTCATTAACTCTGCTTGTTTTACAACAGTAGCAACTGCTCCATCTGCTTCTTTTGGGGGATATTCATATTTTCTTAAAAGTCTTTTTACTACTTTCCTCATATATGCTCTTGTTGACTCTTTTTTATCCCAATCAACTGTTCTACTTTTTCTTACTGTTTCAGTCAATTCATGTGCTAATTGGATTAATGTTTCATCTTTCATTTCCTGTAATACAATAGGATTTTTAACTAATGCTGTGTAAAAAGCATATTCATCTTCTGTTAAGCCTTTATTTGCACCCTCTTGATTTGTTTCTACTATTTCTTTTGATAATAATAGTAATTGTTCTATGACTTCTGCACTATCAATAAGTCTATTATTATACATTTTCATTATATTCTCTAATTTTTCAGAAAATAATTCGGATTTTACTACATTAGTTCGTTGAAATATTTTTATATTTCCGTCAAGCAATCTTTTAAGTATATTGGCAGCAATATTTTTTTGCTCCATATTTCTTATATTATTCATATATTCTTCTGATAAAATAGCAATTTCAGGTCTATTCATATTTGCTTTTTGAAATAAATCTATTATTCCCTCTTGTTGTATAGCCTGATCTATAATATTACTTATTTTTGCATTTACTTCTGAGGTTGTTAATTTACCCATTCCAGAAATTTTGTTTATTCCTACTTTAATGCCTTTAAAATATTCTACTTCAATTTTTGTTTTATCATCTAATAAAGTTCTAGCTAAAGTATCTGCTTGTGATAAAGCAGTTGCTTCTTTCATAAAATCTTTCTGTTCTTCTTCACTTAATCCTAAAACAAAATTTATACCATCAGAAAGAGTTTTTAATCTTTCTTGATTTGTACCATTTAGAAATTTTGAATAATCAAATCCATAAAAAATATCTCGCATTACTTCTAATTTTTCCATCAATAGTTCATACGCTTTTGATAAATCAGGAATTTTATCTTTATCTCGGTTAGTATATACATTTAATGCTTCTTTAAGTTCACTTCCTATTCCAATATAGTCAACAATTAACCCTGCCTCTTTATCTTCATAAACTCTATTAACACGAGCAATGGCTTGCATTAAAGTATGTCCTTTCATCGGTTTATCAATATACATTGTATTTAGTGATGGAACATCAAATCCTGTTAGCCACATATCTACAACAATAGCAATCTTAAATTCACTATCTTTTTTCTTAAACTCTATTGCCATTTTATCTCTATGTTGTTTATTACCAACTATTTCATGCCAATCTTCAGGATCATTATTGTTATCTGTTAAAACAACTTTAACTTTATTTTCCCAATTTGGTCTTTTTGCGATTATTTCTCTATACAAATCAATAGCAATCTTTCTTGTCATCGTTACTATCATTGCTTTACCTGTTAAGATATCACTTCTTTTTTCATAATGAGCAATAATATCTTGAGCAAGCATACTTAATCTTTCTTTTGAACCTATAATAGTTTCTAGTTTTGACAATTCTTTTTGAGATTTTTTGATAACTTCATCTGTTGCCTCTCCTGATTCCATAAGATTATTATATTCTTCATCGACTTGTTTTAATAATTCCTCATCTAGGCTTAATTTAGCAACTCTATTTTCATAATATATAGGAACAGTTGCACCATCTTCTACTGCTTGCGTCATATCATAAATATCAATATAGTCCCCAAATATTTCTCTTGTACTTCTATCGGCTAATTCAACAGGTGTACCTGTAAATCCAATAAAAGTTGCATTAGGAAGTGCATTTCTCATATTTCTAGCATAACCATATTTAAAATCCCCTGTTTTAGAATTGAATTTTGCGGTTAAACCATACTGACTTCTATGGGCTTCATCTGCAATAAATATAATATTTTCTCTTTCACTTAATACATCTGTTCCTTCTTCAAATTTTTGGATAGTAGTAAATACTATTCCTCCGGCATTAACTTGCAATAATTGTTTTAATTCTTCGCGACTTTTAGCATTTACACTTCTTTGAGGTAATATTTCTCTATTACAAGTTGAAAAAGTTGTAAATAATTGTTCATCTAAATCATTTCTATCTGTTAATACAACAATAGTTGGGTTATCTAATTCTTTATCTTTTAAAAGTATTCCTGTATAAAACACCATCGCAAAACTTTTTCCAGATCCTTGCGTATGCCAAACAACTCCTGCTTTTCTACTCTTAGTTAATAGAGCATTTTTCGTACTATCTATTGCTTTTCTTACAGCAAAGTATTGATGATAACCTGCAAGGATTTTTTTAGTAGATGTTTCTGTATTTTGAAATACAATAAAATTTGTTATTAAATCAATTAGTCTATCTTTTCTAAAAACACCATTTAATAATGTATCAAATTGGTCAAAAATCTCTTCTGGTCTTTCACCATCTTTTGATTTCCAAGTCATATATCTAGTAAAATCAGCAGTAATGGTACCAACCCTTGCATTGATTCCATCACTTATAACATTAAAAGCATTATAATAGAATAAACTTCTTATATCTTGTTGATAATTCTTTATTTGATTATATGCGTTTTCTATTGTTGTATCTTCTTTCATTGCATTTTTTAGTTCAAATACTACCATTGGAATACCATTTATAAATATTATTACATCTGGTCTTTTAGTTTTATATTCTTCAATAGTATATTGATTGATGACCATAAATGTATTGTTTTCCGGATTTTCTTTATCAATTAAATTAGCAGTATAAGTTTTATCTCCTAATAAAGGTATTTCTACTCCACCATAAAGTAACTTATTAAATTCTTTATTTGCTTGTACTAATTCGACATTAGTAAAATCTTTTATCCTTTTATAGACTTCTTCTGCTATTTCATTGTTCATTCCACTATTTATTTTAAATAAACTTTGAAATAAAACATCCTTTAATATTACTTCTCGATAATCTCTTTCAATATCCGGACCATATATG
>CAZQAO010000075.1:0-2909 GCA_964591225.1 uncultured Muribaculaceae bacterium
ACTAATAGAATCATAACTCCTAAGCCAGTTGTAACTAACATACTCATTGTTTTAGATTCCATTTTATCTAGTCGCTCTTTGTATTTATTATCACGAGCTTTTTGTTGCAAATTAGAAATCGTTTTTGAAAATGCTAATAATTGTTCTTGTTTATGTTCTTGTCGCCCTAAACTTAAACGATATAACAAACGCATCATTCTCATCGAATCTCTAACCGGATATTCTTTAGCAAAATTAACATAAGGATCAATTTTATCATTACCAGAATTAATTTCATTAATTAATTCTTGTAGTCCATCTTTAAAAATAGGTGGAGCATCGTCAATAGATTTACCAATAGCAACAGGGACAGTATAGTGTTGAATTAAAATTTCTAAGCTTTTTAAATAGTGAGGTAACATGGCATCTATTTCATGTAAATGAGCTTTATAATATTTTTTAATATTCATATAATCTAATTTAAAAACTAAGAATCCCCCTAAAATAGCAAATAAAATAGTTATATAATTTAATTTAGAAATGAAACAGAAAATTAAGACCACAATGACAATTAAACCATTACGAATTCTTTTGTTAAATAATTGATCAGCATTTACGCCATCGCCATATTTAGCTTTAACATAAAAATCCCAATCATCTTCTTTTAGCTTTTTAAAGTAGACTTCATTATCAGCAATAAATTTATTAGCACTAATTCTACCCGTATAATTCATTACAAATAAGATAATACATCCAATAATTAATATTTCTATAGCCATTATTCTACCCCCACATCTTCATTATAATATTTCTCTCCAGATAATAAGAAATAACTATTTATAATTAAAATCAAGTGGAGAATAAGCTGAACATACCAAATATCTAATAATTCAATATAACTATCGGTACCTAGCAAGAACTGCATAGCCATAACTAGTAAAAACAAAGCTAAACCAAAGGTAATAAACCGCTTGTGGAAATTTTTCCGGTCTACTTGATCTCGATATACTCCTTCAACTAAAGCATCGATATCTTGAGACATATTTTCCAAAGCTTCTCCAGAGTCTTTAGCACCTTCTTTAGTAATTTGTAAAAACAATTGATTCATATTCTTAACCATGTAGAAAGGATACTTTTCATTAAAGAATTGAATAGATTCATCAATAGTACCATTTTGATAAGACATATCAATCATGGTTTTAACATCTTGCAGTACCGGATCTTCCAAAATACCCGAATCTCGTACTCCCTCTAAAGCTTTAACAAAACTTTGAGTAGTCGTAAATTCCATAATAACGTTGGTAGTATAAACTTGAATTTGTTCAAAAATAAATTCACTATAAATTTTTTGATATCTTAAATATGTTAAATAGGGAATAAAAGCAATAGCTATACCTGCATAAATTAAAGCAATAATAATATTATAAAAATATAAATAAGCGATACCACCAGCAACTACACCAAAAATAACTACTTGAGAGATATATTCACGAGTCGTAAAATCTTGCCCTAAAGCTTTTACTTTTTCGCGTACTTCTTTATAACTATATGGAGCATATTTATCGTAGACATCACGTACTTGGGTTACAAAGAATTTATAAACGTCTTTGCCATTATTTAAACGATAAGATACAACATATATAGCAATTAAAATTAATATAATTAGTTCCACTTAAGCACCTACTCTCATTCTTTTTACATAGCAGCATTTGGCTGTGTTGCATTTAAGGAAGGAGTAACCCCTCCATTTATGTTTGGCATTGCCGATTGACCATTAACCCCTGGAGTTACACTAGGAGGAACTCCAACATTAGGGTTTGGCGTTGGATTAGTACCACCTTCATCGGTTCGGAAGATATTTTCCGGTAAGATAACACCTTGAATAGATAAATAATCTCTTAAGTTCTTCGTTGGATTATTCAAAGTATATTTACCATCCATAGTTTTTTGAAAAATGGTATTTGATTTAGGTTTATTATTTTCATCGACATAGAATTCACAAATTTCCATAATCTCCCGTTGAAAACGACCTAATTCAGCACTCATATAACCTTTAACATAAATACCTATTTGAACATAGCGGTGAATAGTTGATAAGAATTGATCAACATCCAAATTAGATTCTAGTAAACTATACATCCGCATAGGAATACTACTTGCTTTATCAGCATGGATAGTTGACAAAATATGGTGTCCAGAAGAAATTGAGTTACGAACTGCTAGAACAGCTTCTGCACTACGTACTTCGGACAATAAAATCCAAATTGGATTTTGCCGCATACAAGTAACCAACACATCTGAATAAGAAGCAATATTATTGGTTTTCATCGCCACAATATCACGATGAGGGAATATTCGATCTAAATGCAGTTCCAATGTATCCTCAATGGTAATAATTTTTTCATTTTCTTTTGTCGTACTAGCTAAATATTTAACCAGCTCGGTTTTACCTGAACCAGTTTCACCACTAACAATAATATTGGCATGTCCTTGAACACAAGCTAAGAGAAAATCTAATAAATCTTCTCGAACATATTTTTCGTTAATTAATTTTTCTTTATTTAATCTTATTTTAGCTGGTGTTTTCCGAATTAAACAAGCAATACCATTAGTAGCAATAGACTCATGAACGAAATTTAAACGAAGTTCTGTAGATTCAGCATCCAAAAAAGGATGAGCCATATTAAAGGTTTTACCCATAACATTAGAACATTGGAATGCTAATTTTTCCATCAACGCATTATTAATATCTGGTCTTTGAACAGGGAATACACCTTTGGAAAGGGTCTTTAAATAAATTTGTCCACCATTACTATATGAAATATCGGTTACATCATCTAGTTTTAAAAATTCATCAAGTGGACCAAAATCTAGTTGTGAAAATATTGCATCATTATTCATCTAAGACACCTTCCCTTTGTATTCTTTTT
>CAZQAO010000076.1:0-2761 GCA_964591225.1 uncultured Muribaculaceae bacterium
TGTGGCTTCAGCTTTGTTAACAACTTTAGCCATATCACTTCCTGCATAACCACATTGGGTTGTACCATCTGTATTCATTTGAGCGTTTTCTATTAATGTCTCGGCTGGTATTACAGTAATATGGTGCTTTTTTAATACATTATTTTGCCCAGAATGAAGATAATTATCAATATCAGCAATTAACCATGTTATATCTTTATTATCAACTGTACTTTTTATGTAGTCTCCAACAAATATGTCTCCAAACGTACCATCACTTATTTGCTTATAGAAATCTGCTCCTTTACTTTCACCACTAAAATAACTTGATAAATCTTTACCTCTGTATGTATTTCTTCTATACTCTATTCCAGCCTCAATAAGCTTTTGATATTCATCTTTATTTAATTCAGGCGCAAAAGCTAAATTACATTTAGTACCAGAAGATACACCATCTACCTTTAACTGCCATGCATTATAGTCCCATTCTCCATCTACTTCTTTATCCCCATCATGGCAATTTACTGTAACTTTGTAGTATTTATCACTTCCATTAGATCTATCTGGTACTTCTTCAGCTTCGTTTCCATCAACAGTTAAAGCAACTTTTACATCATATCCAAAATCTGGAATGATTCCTTGAATAACGTTGTAATTCTTCTCTTCTTTATATATAGCATAGCTCTTGTATATAGCTACACCACTTAATGCTACTAATGCCCCTAAAGACATTCCTATTACTAATCCTTTACTCTTTTTGTTTTTGATAAATTTTTCTAGTTTCATAATTCCCTACTTTCTATTAAAATTATATAACTTGTGTTCGTATTTGTAAACAATTTATTTTTTTGTTGTCTTTTAATGTAAAAATATTATTGGTGAGAATTATGAATTTGAACAGGCTAAGTGAATTAAGACGAGATAATGAATTTTCCCAAAAATATATTGCTGATAAACTTCATATTAGCCGTTCGACATATGCTTCTTATGAAATAAATAATCGTATTATACCTTTAAAATATTTATATGAATTATCTAAAATATATCAAGTTAGTTTAAATTATATTACCGGATTAATAAATGAATTAAAAATTAAAAATCCTTGTTTAGAAGTAACTTTTAATAAAGAAGATATTGGGAAAAGAATCTATGAAATTAGACAAGATAACCATATATCTTTACGTAATTTAGCTACTAATTTAAATACTACCGGTTCTACTATATATGCTTATGAAAAGGGTAAAACTTTAATTTTGACTGCCTTTGCTATTCAACTTTGTCAAATGTATCATATTTCTTTAGATTGGTTATGTGGGATATCGCAAGATAAATTTATTTTCGAGTAGTATAGGTATAACTTCTTATGAATAATCCACAATAAAGTAGAGGTATTCTGATGAAGAAGTTAAGTGAGTATAATCATAAACGTAATTTTAATAATACTAAAGAACCAATTGGTAAAGAAAGAAGAAAAAATAGTAAAAAACTTTCTTTTGTCGTGCAACACCATAAAGCTCGGAAAGATCATTATGATTTTCGTTTAGAATATGATGGAGTTTTAAAAAGTTTTGCGATACCTAAAGGGCCATCTTATAATCATAAAGATAAAAGATTAGCTGTTCAAGTAGAAGATCATCCTTATTCCTATCGGAATTTTGAGGGAGTTATTCCTCAAGGTGAGTATGGGGGCGGAACAGTTATGCTTTGGGATTGTGGCTATTATGAAATTATAGAAGATACAACGCATGGTTTTAAAAATGGTGCTATTAAATTTATCTTATATGGAAAAAGATTAAAAGGGCGTTGGACTTTAGTTTATTTTAAAGAAGATAATTGGTTGTTAATTAAAGAAAAAGATAATATTAAAGGTTTTAAAGATATTAATGAATATGATACGAGTATTAAAACGGGAAGAACGATGGCCGAAATTGGTAAGGGAATTTCTAAACAAGGAAAAATAAAGCTTACTAATCCTGGAAAAATAATTTATCAGCATCCTAAAATAACTAAACAAGATATTTTTAACTATTATGAAAAAGTAAGTGAACGTATGCTTCCTTTTGTAGAACGACGGATTTTGAGTACAATTAGATGTCCTCAAGGAAAATCGGGAGAATGTTTTTTTAAAAAACATTTTGAGAGTAATAAAAGTTTAGGTAGAATCAAGATACCTAGCCAAAATGAAGTAAAAACAGATTATTACTATATAAAGGATCAAACTGGTATTTTAGAAGAAGTTCAAATGAATGGTTATGAATTTCACGTTTGGGGGAGTCTTGTTAATCATTTGAATCATCCCGATATGTTAGTTTTTGATTTAGATCCTGATGAGGGTATGGATATCCGTAAAATACGTCAGGGAGTAAAAGATTTAAAAAGTATTTTAGATGAATTACATTTGACGTCTTTTTTAAAAACTAGTGGTGGTAAGGGCTACCATGTAGTTGTGCCGATTCATCAAATTAAAACTTGGACAAAATTTCGAGAAGTAGCCAAGAATATTGCACAATTAATGGTGGAAAAATGGCCGGATCGTTATGTAGCTAATGTTCGGAAAAATAAACGAGATGGGAAAATTTTTATAGATTGGATTAGAAATACTAAAGGTGCTACTAGTGTTGCTCCTTATTCTTTACGAATTAAAAAGAAAGCCGCTGTATCAATGCCAATAAAATGGAGTGAATTAGATAAAGTAAGACCTGATGAAATTACTATGGAAGATGCTATAAAAAGGTTAAAAAGAAAAGATCCTTGGGAAAATTTCTTTTTGTTGGATCAATAA
>CAZQAO010000077.1:0-2707 GCA_964591225.1 uncultured Muribaculaceae bacterium
TCATAATTTTCTCGCATTTTTTTAGCACTTATATAGTCAGGATATATTCTTTTACTAGAACATTTAATAGCTAGATGAGTTATATAATCATATTTTCCTCCTTTTAGAGAATTATTTTCGTCTAAAACATAAATTAATTTTGGAGAATTAGGTGTTATATAAATACCATTTTCATTTTTTATTCCTTGATATCTTTGTTTTAAAATTTCTTCAATAATCATAGCCGTATATTTTAAATATGGATCATCTTTATCTAAATACATAAATAGAGTTACTAAAGGAGATTTTCCTTTTGTTGTCATTAAAGTATTAATTTGATATTCTAGTGTCTGAACACCTGCTTTTAATTCTTCTTCTAATCTATCTTTAACTAGCTTAGTAATTTCTTCTTTTGTGAATTTATCTTTTAATTTTTTAGTAAAATTTCTTTTAAATTTATCTTCACTTTTTTTTAAATATTTACTTAAATGTTGAATGTTTATAGACTGTTCACCATATTGACTAGAAGCAACTGTAACAATAATTTGAGTTAAAACGGTACAAGCAACTTGAAAACTTTTTGGTGTTTCAATTAATTTTCCATTCATAACAGTTCCATTATCTAACATATCTTCTATATTAAGTAAACAACAATTAAAGATTGGTTGGACAAAATAATCAGCATCATGGAAATGTAAAACCCCATCTTCATGAGCTTGACTTATCTTTTCAGGTAAAAGAATTCGTTTTGTTAAATCTTTTGATACTTCTCCAGCAATTAAATCTCTTTGGGCTGAGGCAATCATGGCATTTTTATTGGAATTTTCTTCGATTACTTCTTTATTACTATTTTTAATTAAAGTTAAAATAGATTCATCTGTTGTATTAGCTTTTCTTATTAATTGTCTTTCATAACGATAGAGCATATAAGCTTTTGATAACTCATATTTATTTAATTCAACTAATTTTTTTTCAATTATATCTTGGATATCTTCAACTAATAATCGTTTTTTATTTTTATTCGTATTTTCAATATATTTAATAATTTTATTAATTTCTGTATCACTAACCATATCATCTTCTGAAACGTCATTGTTGGCTTTTTTTATCGCAATACGAATTTTATCAGCATCATAATCAACAATTTTTCCATTTCTTTTGACGATTTTCATTAATTTATCACATCTCTTTCTTTAATAACTCTCTATAAAATTATAACAAATAAAATTCAAAAAAACCTGTTGCATTTGCAACAAAAATACAATATAATTGAATTACTAAGAAGGAAAAGATAAAATGGAAGTTAAATCAATTTTTGAAGGTATTACCGCAGAAGAAGTAAACAAGATGTTAAAATGTTTTGAGGCAAGAAAAATGACATTTAAAAAAGATAGAACAATTGTTACAAATATAATCAATGTTAAAATGATTGGAATTATTTTAAGTGGAACAGCTAATATGATACGATATGATTATAATGGAAATAGATCAATTATTGAAAAACTTGAAACAAATTCAGTATTTGGAGAAGTTTTTTCAAGACTTGGAAATGATATTTCAGTTGTTGCAACAAGCGATTGTGAAGTTTTATTTATTGAATATGAGCATTTAGTAAAAAGATGTAAAAAAGGCTGTAGTTATCATAATACTTTAACAAATAATGTTTTAAAACTGTTATCTCAAAAAATAGTGGAACTTAATGAGAGATTAGAGGTATTATCTAAAAGAACAATTCGTGATAAGTTACTTTCTTATTTTGAACTTTTAGCAAGTTCTAGTCCAAAAAGAACTTTTGTTTTACCTTTTACTTATACAGATTTAGCTGATTATTTATCTGTTGATAGAAGTGCTATGATGCGTGAAATCAAGAATTTAAAGGAAGATGGTTTTATTAGAACTAATGGTCGAAGAATAACTTTAATAAGCTATTAAAAGAAAGTTAAATCTTTTCCTTAATAAAAAGGTATTTTTTATTTAATATATATTTTGTATAGTAATTATTATTGTGTTATATGGTAAAATAGTAGATAAAAGTTTAAAAGTGTGTTATATTAATTATAGGAGGAAAAGATATGGAGAAAGCTAAAGTTTATTTTACAAAAGAAATTACACCTGAGAAGATTGTTGTAATGTTTAAAAAATTAAATCATGAATTAAAAGGGAAAGTTGCTGTGAAACTTCATTCTGGTGAAGAAGGTAATCAAAATTATTTAAAACCAGAGTTTGTAAAACCTATAGTTGAATATTTAAAAGGGACGGTTGTTGAATGTAATACGGCTTACGATGGTGCAAGAGATACTACAGAAAAGCATATTAAATTAATGAAAGATCATAAATGGAGTGAATATTTTACAGTTGATATTATGGATAGTGAAGGAGATATGGTTTTAGATATTCCAAATGGTAAAGTAATTAAAAAAAATTATGTTGGTAAGCATTTAGCTAACTATGATTCTATGCTTGTATTATCACATTTTAAAGGACATCCAATGGGAGGTTATGGTGGAGCTTTAAAGCAATTATCAATTGGAATTGCCTCTAGTCATGGTAAAAGATATATTCATTGTGCTGGTGATGAAAAAGGTACTTATGAGGATATGTTTCGAACTGATCAAATTAAATTTTTAGAAGCTATGGCTGATGCTGCTTCTTCGATTACCGAATATTTTGGAGATAATATTCTTTATATAAATGTTATGTGTAATATGTCAGTTGATTGTGATTGTTG
>CAZQAO010000078.1:0-2692 GCA_964591225.1 uncultured Muribaculaceae bacterium
TTGTTTTTTTGTGTTAAATTTCTAAAAAGCTACATATAGTTTTTTAGGAGGACAAGCATATCATGAATCTAAAAGGGTTAACAGAAGAAGAAGTAGCTAAAAATAGAAAAGAGTATGGAACTAATGAATTAACTAAAAATAAAAAAAATAGTTTTTTCTCCTTATTAATTGAATCTTTAGGAGATCCTATAATTAAAATTCTCTTAATTGCTTTAGCAGTCAAAGTAGTTATCTTATTTAAAAGCTTTGATTGGTTTGAAACAATAGGTATTTTAATTGCTATTTTTCTAGCATCTTTTATTTCTTCCATCTCGGAATATGGTAGTGAAAAGGCATTTGAAAGATTACAAGAAGAAGCGAGCCAGATTAAAGTAAAAGTAAAGAGAAATGGTAAAGTTCAAGAAATAGAAATTAAAGATGTAGTTAAAAATGATTTGGTTATTTTAAATACAGGAGATAAAATACCTGCTGATGGTTATTTAATAGAAGGAAAACTTTTTGTTGATGAATCCAGTATTAATGGTGAAGCTCATGAAGTAGAAAAAAATAGTCAATTCTTAAATAAACCTGAAGAACAAAATAAAGTATATCGAGGAACTATTGTCTACAATGGTAATGCCATATTAAAAGTAACAGAAGTAGGCAATGCAACGATTTATGGTAAATTAGCTAGTGAATTACAAGAAAGTGAACCAATAAGTCCATTAAAATTAAGATTACGAGGATTTGCTAAAACCATCAGTAGAATTGGTTATGTTGGTGCTATATTAGTTACACTTTCCTATTTATTTTCTGTTATTTTTATTGCCAATCATTTTGATAAAACTGCTATTCTAGCAACTATTACTAATTTTGAATTTATGTGTGATGCCATATTATATGCTTTAACCCTTTCTGTTACAGTAATTATTGTAGCAGTTCCAGAAGGTCTTCCTATGATGATCACTTTAGTATTATCAAGTAATATGAAAAGAATGTTAAAAAATAATGTTTTGGTTAGAAGGTTAGTTGGTATTGAAACCGCTGGTAGTCTAAATGTTTTATTAACTGATAAAACTGGTACCTTAACTAAAGGTAAGTTAGAAGTCTCAGAATTTATTAGTGGTAGTTTAAAATCTTATAAAACTATAGAAGCTATCCAAAATAAAAAATTTTATTCTAAAATTTATGAATCTTTTTATTATAATAATGAAAGTATTTTTGATGAAAATATGAAAGCTGTAAGTGGTAACACAACTGATCGTGCCTTATTAAATTTTATTAAGATGAAAGAAAATACATCTTATAAAACAATTAATAAAGTCCCCTTTGATAGTCAAAATAAATATTCTATTGTACAAATAGATGACTTTGATAAAACTATTTATATTAAAGGGGCCTCTGAAAAACTCCTTTCCAAGTGTACTAAGTATTTAGATGAAGAGAACCGAGAACGAACTATTATTAATCGTGCTAGCTTAGAAGCTAAAGTTCATGAATTAACTAAAAATGGGGCTCGAGTCTTAGTTACAGCGTACACTAAAAAAAATATATTTCATGAAGAAATAAATGATCTAGTGTTACTAGGTATAATCTCCATAAAAGATGAATTACGAGAAGAAACCAAGACAGGCATCGAACTCATTAAAAATGCTGGTATTGATATTATTATGATTACTGGAGATCATAAAGATACAGCTTTTTGTATTGCTAAAGAAGCTGGTTTAATTAAAAGTTCTCATGATTTAGTATTAACCAGTGAAGAATTTAATTTAATGAGTGATGAAGAAATCAAAAAAGAATTTCAAAATATTAAAGTGATTGCTAGAGCTTTACCTAAAGATAAAAGTAGATTAGTACGTATCTTAGAAGAAATGGATTTAGTAGTAGGAATGACAGGAGATGGAGTAAATGATGCTCCAGCTTTAAAAAAAGCTAATGTTGGTTTTGCAATGGGAAGTGGAACAGAAGTTTGTAAAGAAGCCAGTGATATTGTAATATTAGATGATAATATTTTATCAATTAGTAAAGCTATTTTATATGGTCGTACTATTTTTAAAAGTATACGTAAATTTATTATTTATCAATTAACTTGTAATATGTGTGCTCTATTAATATCTATTATTGGACCATTTATTGGTGTTGATACCCCAATTACGATTATTCAAATGTTATGGATTAATATGATTATGGATACTTTTGCTGGTTTTGCTTTCTCTTTTGAACCACCATTAGAAAGATATATGTATGAACCACCAAAGAAGAAAAATGAAGCCATTATGAATAGTTATATGTATAAACAAATTTTATTTACTGGATTCTATTCAGCTTTACTATGTATTTTATTTTTACGACTTCCTATTTTTGATCAATTAATTCGCAGTAGTAATAATTCAGAATATAAAATGACAGCTTACTTTGCTTTATTTATTTTTATTGGTATATGTAATGCTTTTAATGCTCGTACAGAACGTTTAAATTTATTTGCTAATATAAAACAAAATAAAGTATTTATAATTACAATGTTATTTATTGCTAGTGTTCAAATATATTTAATTTATCATGGTGGAGATTTATTTAGAACATATGGTTTAACTTTGAAAGAATTATTATTAGTTATTATTTTAGCTTTATCTGTTATTCCTGTTGATTTAATCCGAAAAATTTGGATTCGTAAGAAACATGAAATTAGTAGTGTCTAAAGTCCTTTAAT
>CAZQAO010000079.1:0-2668 GCA_964591225.1 uncultured Muribaculaceae bacterium
GTTCTCCATCATATGAATTAATTAATTCAGGTTTTAATCTAAATATAGCATATTGTCTATTATCTATTCCCGTATCATATAAAAACTAAAGCTAAACTAATTCTAAGAAATTAAAATTTATTTATTTAATAAATCTTGCATATCTTTTAAAAATTCTAAAGCTTCAATCGGAGTCATATTTAAAATAGATAAATTTCTAATTTTATTAATTACTAAACTTTCTGTTTCCTTTAAATGATTTGACGATGAAGCTTTAGAACTAACTGGCGAATCAACTACTGAAACAGGTAACTTATAATAATCAAATATTTTCAAATAATGCTCTAATCTACTTACTGGAAAACCACACTTTAAACTCTCATTACAAAACTGAGTTTTCTTTAAATTAATATACTCATTTACCCGATCAACATCTTCTCCTAAAAATATATAAAACGAACCAGCCCGAAATAAATATAATGTATTACTATCCTTCTCTTTTAATTTTTTATATTGATCATATAACTGACTCATATTAACCCTCCAAAAAGAAGAAAGCAATGCATTTTGCATGACACTGCTTATATATATAATAAAGTAATTAGTTAAAAATAGTCAATAAATAATTGGTTATACAACTGATCTAAATTCTTAATAGAACGATAAGAAAAAAAGTGCATAGCATTTCCTCGCCATGAACGATAGGCTGAAGCAATATCATCATAGGTCATTTTACCTTCTAATAATAAATGTTTATATTTTTTTAATCTTTGTCTTTCTTTGGTAATTGATTTAGGAGACATTCTTTTAATAATTTTTCCGGTTGCTGTTAAATTATATTTAGTCTTTAAAAAAGTAAAACCATGAGATAATTTTACAATCTGAGTTTTTTTATAGTTAATAAATAAACCTAACTCTTGTGATAATGAATCGATTTCTTTTAATAATTCTTTTAAAACATCTTTACTTTCATGAATAATATAAGCATCATCCATATATCTACCATAATATTTCATACCTTTAACAATCTTACAATAATTATCAATCTTAGTAGGAAAAAAGATACCAAATATTTGTGATATCTGACTACCAATACCTAAAGATTTATCCATCATTTTTTCTTTATTTAAATTTTTACGATCTAATTTCATATATTCTAAAGAATTAAATAAAGTATGAAGGCAACTTTCATATTCTTTATCTGATAAATAAGATACATCAATTGAAAAAGAAGATATTAATTTTTTTACAAAATCTAAAAATTCTTTCGATTGAAATTTAGTTTCTAAAAACTCAAATAAAATATCATGACGAATATTATCAAAAAATTTACTATAATCAATTAATAATATATAACCATCATTACTATGATGAGTACGATAAAATTTATGTAGATGACATTCTAATCTTTTTCTAGTAAAATCGACACCTTTATTTTTTAAACTAGCTCCATTATCATAAATTAAATATTGTCTTAATTTAGGAATTAGAATATTGTCGCATAAGGAACGTTGGACTACCCGATCCGAAATATGCATTGATTTAATATATCTAGTTTTACCTCGTTCATTTAACACAAACTCAAAAAAATCTTTTTGTTGATAGGTTCCATCTCTAATTTCTTTTCGTAAATAATAAGTATTACGTAATAAATTAATTTCATATTTTTGGACTGATTCTTTCCAAATACTACCTTTTTTTGTTAATCGAAATGCTTCTACTAAATTATTAGCATTACTAATTATTTCGATTTCATTTTCCATAATTATAGTTATACCTCGTTTATAGTCGTAACAGACGTATCTGACGACATCAAGATTTTTATTTACCTTTCGGATGGATGAAACTTCCTTCCATGTATTCCATATCGACACTTGGTCTACCCATAGTATGGATACATCGAATCAAGGGGACGAACACCATTCGAGTTGCTCGCGTTGTTGGTGTTCGAATTGCCATTGTTGTTGACATTCGCGAAATTGGTCGACGAGCCGCAATCTATTTCAAATTTCACCCAAAGGATATTTAATTTTTATTATCCTTATTATTATTATTATTACTTTCTTCCATAATTCTCTTAGCTATTTTATTATCACTTTTCCGCCACCCTTTTACCAGGGCTATTTCTCTTTCAATAGTTTCAACATAGGGCATATATTTTTCAACATTAACCGGAAAAAGAGCAATTATATATTGCATTTCTTGCAGCAAATCTTCACAATTGCCAATAGCTTTATTTTGATAGTTTCTTCTTACATAGTATTCATTCATATTTACTGGATATATGGAGTTTGCATGAACAAGATTTTTTATTAAATCACGCAGGATATCCATGAAATAATTTCTTTCTTTTTCTAGCAACCATCGTGGATATTCATCGGTGAATTCTTTATCCAGATCATACTTGGCGAATATTTCTTGGATAATTTCCCGTTCTTCACCATTGAACTCTTCCATCTCTCCAACATATTTTATATCCCTTTTGAATTGTTTCAAACCAAAATCCCGCATCAATAATTCGGTTATTTTCTTTCTTAATTCCAACGCAGTATGAAAGAATTCCATTGAGGAAACACTTCGTTTGCTTTTTACTACCGTCATATTCTTGTTCTTTCACTCACTCCTTCAATTCGCCCCATATAGGGGCTAGATTGAAG
Source organism: uncultured Muribaculaceae bacterium (assembly GCA_964591225.1). Classification (GTDB taxonomy): domain Bacteria; phylum Bacillota_I; class Bacilli_A; order RF39; family UBA660; genus MGBC108787. Next base: position 2,637 of record CAZQAO010000079.1, read on the forward strand.
ACTAGCCAATCAGGAAGCGGGGACGAACACCA
>CAZQAO010000080.1:0-2401 GCA_964591225.1 uncultured Muribaculaceae bacterium
AAATTTTATCTTTGCACTTGAATTTACATCAAAAACATAGTATAATTGTTTTACTTTAATTTTAAAAGATTTTGTTTCAAATGGAGGTTTTTATTCATGAATGATTTTTTAAATTCTTTAGGAAACTCTTTGTATGATGGTCTATGTGAACTTGATTTATCACTCCATCATTCAAAACTAAAAGATTCCTTTATAGATGATTTTATACATGAATTACGTGATTATTTAGTTAAATCTGATGTTACTTATAGATTATCAAAACTACCCAAAGACACTTTTTTGGATATTAACGAAATTGAGAAAAAATATGTTCAATGCTATGTTAATCATGAAGAATATAATGTTCCAAAAGAAATGATTTATTCTAATGACTTAAAAGGTTTAGAAAACGATGGTCACATAAAATTACAATTACAAGAAGATAATTTGTATCATGTCATTAGATTTGAAAATGGCAAACCTATAGTTTCAAATTGACAAAAAAGAAAGCATACAAATACTTTCTTCTGAAAAATATTGCTTGCTTTCTTCCAGTTCCATCTATACTGTATTCTAAACATTTAATATGTATTGTCGTTCCATCACTCGTAAGCCAAATTGTTCCACTTTCATCTGTTCTATATATGTTTATGTTATTGTCATCTAATCTATCTATTATTTCCTTATCTGGTAAATGGTGTGAATTATTAGAACCAACAGAAATTATTGCATATTGAGGCTTAACTGCATCTAAAAACTGTTGACTAGTGCTACTATTAGAACCATGATGAGCTACCTTTAATACATCTACTTCATCCCAATCTATCATATTTTCTACGATTGTTGTTGCATCACCCATAAATAAGTATTTAGTATCTTTATAGTCTAATTCAACTACTATAGAAGAATCATTTAAATCATTTCTTGCATCAACACTTAAAACTTTCCAATAAGCACTTCCAATAGAATATTGGCTCTCTTTTGATGCTTTTAAACTCCTATTAACTTCTATATTATTACTTTCTATTACATCTAATAAATTTTGATAAGTCTTTGTTTCATTTTCTTTATTTGGCATATATAAATTTTCTATTTCCAATTCTTCTATCACTTTATATGCACCACCTATATGATCCTCATCGCAATGTGTTAATATAAAGTAATCAATTTTATTTATGTTTTGTGCTTTTAAAAATTGTACAATATAATATCCATCTTGCTCATTTCCGCTATCAATCAACATATTATAACCATTTATTGTAATAAATGTGCTGTCTGCTTGTCCAACATCTAAATAAAATATATTTAATTCTTCTTTATTTATATTAAGATTTTCATATTCAGAATTATTATTTTTTTGTACTAATATTGCAATTACAATTATTACGAAAAATATTAAAAATACTAATATTTGACTTGCTACTTTTTTCTTACTCACTTTATTCCTCTTTTTTATAAATTTTATATCGTATTGTATCATTATTTTGAAAATTGCAACATTCTGCTACAATTTTTATTTTACTATATACTTTTGGTTTCTACTTTTGGGTTTATCTGGTATTGTCATTTGAATTTTTTGTTGTTCTAATAATGGATTTAAATAATTGTATATAAATGTTGGTCTATGTTTTAATCCAATATATTCCATTATTTCTTTTACACTTTTAGGTGTTTGACAAAATTCTAATATTAATTCTATTTTATCTTCTTTCTTGTTCGCTTTATCTTGTTCGGTTATCTTGTTCGCTTTATCTTGTTCGGTTTGACCTAAATATTTCAAAACTTCTTTATCAAAATAAAAATTAATTCTTAAAAAATTTGGTAAAAATTCAAAAATTGATTTATTATAGACACTCATTATTCTTTCCATACCAGATCCTAATTGTTCTACTAAATCTACATCTTTAAATACTCTCATTAATTCTTTATTTCTTGGTGCTGATACTGCATTAAAAAAATCTTCTTTAGTTATTTCTTGTGGCAAACCACCATAAGAAGTTATTGTGAATCGATCTGAGAATATTTCAAAAACAGGTGGAACACCACTTGAATAGTCATTATGAACCATAGCATTTATTATTGCTTCTTTTAGAGCTGTAGCATCCACTAATGTTTTTTCTATTCTTTCTTTAGGTGTTATTTTAGCAGAACGTTTATTTTCAACTGTCATTTTATCTATAACACTTTTAGTCGCTTTTATCAAAGAGCAATATCCAAATTCATAATTTTCTAATAAATCCACTTTGTTAGTTCCTGCATATCTTGCAACTTTTATAGATATTCCATTTTCATCTGCAAGTAAATATCCATTATAGTTATACTTTCCATTTTCCATCACTAATTCTAAATTTCTTTCAAAATTATTTGTAATAGCATTTCCTTGTCCTTCATAGTAAATTTTTAATTGTTTAAATGTTAAATC
>CAZQAO010000081.1:0-2344 GCA_964591225.1 uncultured Muribaculaceae bacterium
ATAAAAGGTTATTCAACAATGAAAAAAGATGAACTTATTGCTAATTTAAAATAAAAAGAAAAGAGGATATTTATGGAAATTACTGCGAGTTTAGTAAAAGATTTACGGGAAAGAAGCGGCGCGGGAATGATGGATTGTAAAAAAGCTCTTTCTGAATGTAATGGAGATATTGATGCCGCTATCGATTATTTAAGAGAAAAAGGTATAGCTAAAGCGACGAAAAAAGAAAGTCGGATTGCTGCTGAGGGACTTGCTAATATTTATGTTAAAGAAAATAAAGCAGTTATTTTAGAAGTAAATAGTGAAACTGATTTTGTTAGTAAAAATGAAGAATTTACTAGTATGATTGATATTATTGGTGAATCTATTTTAAATAGCAATGTTACTTCTTTAGAAGAAGCTTTACAAATTCCTTTAGAAGATGGAACTATTCAAGATTTAATTATTGCCAAAACTGCTAAAATTGGGGAAAAATTATCTTTAAGAAGAATGGAAGTTGTTTCTAAAAAAGATGATGAAGTTTTTGGTACTTACTTACATATGGGTGGTAAAATTGCGGTTTTAACGGTTTTAAAAGGAGCTGATGCTTCGGTAGCTAAAGAAGTAGCAATGCAAGCAGCCGCTATGCATCCAGAATATGTATTTATTGAAGATGTCCCTGAAGATGTTGTCGCAAGAGAACGAGAAGTATTAAAAGAACAATCTATAAATGAAGGAAAATCTGCCGATATTGCTGAGAAAATGGTTGAAGGAAGATTAAAGAAATTTTATAAAGAAGTTTGTTTGGCTGAACAAGATTTTATTAAAGATAATGATGTTAATGTTGCCACTTATGTTAAAAATGCTGGTGGAGAGTTAATAGCAATGGTTCGTTATGAAGTTGGCGAAGGTATGGAAAAACGCAACGAAGATTTTGCCCAAGAAGTAATGAATCAAGTTAATGAAAGTAATGCTTAATATTATTAATAAATAAACAATAAATATCACTAAAAACAAAAGTTTAGTGATATTTTTTTTAAAAATTATTTACTAAAGAGTAAAAAATAGATATAATCAAATTAAGATAGAGATAATAAAATAATGTTAGAGTGGTGTAAATGAAGATAGTAAAAGGAAAAAATAAACAAAACAAAAAAGGCTTTACCATAGTAGAGATAATGGCGAGTATCGTAATACTAGCTATAATAAGTATGGTAGCAGTAACGGGATATAGAGGAATAAACAGAAAAATAAAAGAAAGAGAATTACAAAATAAAGTAACATATATCGAAACCCAAGCTGCTACATTCGCTAGTGAAACGGGATACTTGAGTACCAATGTAAATTATTTAGTGGAAACAGGATACCTTCAAGCCGATAATGATAAAGGGGAAATATTAAATCCGGTGGATGGAACAAAACTAAATGATCATGTGGTTACTATATCTAAAGAAAATGAAATCTATTATGGTCATTATACGGAGGAAGAAGAAGGCAACTTAGATAATATCGATATGACCAATGAGAACTTAGAGATAGTAGTAACAGCAGATAGTGGAAAGACACTAGAACCAGAAGAATGGACAATAGAAAATGTCACCCTAACAGCCAAATTAAAAAATGATAATATAGATAAAAGTACTATTAGAAAAATAAGATGGTATAGCAATATTGCCGCCGATGAAAAAGATATAACTAATTTTGATGCAGAGAACACCTATCCTATTCAAGTGGAACAATTAATGAATACAGGATATCGAGTAGAAGTAGAGTTTGAAGGGGGAACTAAATATGAAGCCCGAAGAACAGTTAAAATAGATAAACAAAAACCGATATTATATAAAGAAGATGTTCGGATTGAAAATGAATCCAGTTATACAAGAGAGAATAAGAATGTCAAAGTAATAGCTAGTGACCAAAGAGGAAGTGGGTTAAAAGGATACTATGTTGGAACCAATAGCAATTGTACCCAAAATAGTTTTAAAGAGAGTAGTAAAGAAGAAATAGCAGATGACTTTGATAATGGAACCTATTATGCCTGTGCCTTAGATAATGTTGGGAATTTAAGTGAGACAATCAGTTTTGAAATCAAAAATGTTGATCGAACAAAACCAACTTGTGAAATAGTAGTTCAAGGAACGAAAGGAAATAATGATTGGTATACTAGTGATGTCAGCTTTGAACTAAAAGGGGAAGATCAAGAAAGTGGAGTCAGAAATAAAGAAATAAGTAGTAAGAAACTAACAGAAGATAATAAGAGTTATGAAGTAACAGGAAAAGTAAGAGATAGAGCAGGAAATGAAAGTACATGTAGTGTAGTAGTTAAAAGAGATACAAAAGCTCCAAATTGTAGTTATACTGGAGA
>CAZQAO010000082.1:0-2303 GCA_964591225.1 uncultured Muribaculaceae bacterium
CAGTTACTAAAATAATTCCATTAGGTACTTCAATCATTTTTTTAATTTTAACAAGATTTTTTGGTGTAAATCCAAGAGATTCTAAGCCTTCTGTACTTTTAGAATAGTCTAAGATACGAATAACGATTTTTTCACCTAAATTGGTATTTAAAGAAGATACACGCATATCTAAATCAATACCGTTAATAGTATCTTTAATAGCACCATCTTGAGGTAGTCTTGACTCAGTTATATTCATATTAGAAATCAATTTTAATCTTGTAGTTAAGTTTTTTTGATAAGCAATTGGTACAATAGTATGGTCCTGTAAAACTCCATCAATTCGAAGTCTTACTTTCAACCCTTTCTCACAAGGATCAAAGTGAATATCACTGGCTCTTTTACTAACAGCATAAATGATAATATTGTTGGCTATATTAGCAATTTCATCATTTTTAAAATCATACTCAACCACAATATTCACCTCTTTCTATTCTTTTTATATTATACTATATATTTCTTTTTTTGAAAAGATGATATTAAAAAAAAATAAAAAAGCCTAGTCGTTAAAATATGTTCTATTATTAAATAATAATTAATAATAAAATAAATTTAATTGAATATAATTTAGCAAGAGGTGAAGGATGGGTTCTACGGAAATAATTACCTTAGTTACTTTCTTAGTTACAATGATTTTGGGATTTTTTGCTAAGAAAAGCAAATTCATAAAAGATGAATTAATACCACTTCAAAATCTAGCTATTGGTATTATTGTTGCAGTTATTGAATGGATAATCACTAAAGATTTAGATGTAGCTATTTTATTATCTGGAATTACAGCTGGTGGAGTTTATGATGTTTTCAATAATACAAAGAAGATTGTAACTTCAACTATTAGTAAAAGTTAAAAATAAGTGTTCTTGGCACTTATTTTTCTTATTATAGAAAATTTAATTTTGTAAAGTAGTATTAAATATAAGACTTATAAATTTTATAACTAACTAAATTTAAAGTATTTTAAGTTATTATTGTAATTTATATAGTTTAAAAACCAGATTTTTTTTCAATTAAACTCTAAAATATAACAAAACATTTTGTAAAATAACTATTAAATTATTTTTTAATATGTAAATATTTCAAAATAAGTTCATTTAGAACGATAATTTATTTAAATCTTTAATTCTTAATTTAAAAGTTTATTTAATCAGTAATTTAACATTAAATTTAGAAATTTATCTGACTTTCTAATATTTTCTATTATTTTTTTTTAATCTATGTTAAAATTAAAAAGAGAGTGATATTATGTTAGAAAAATTAAAAGTAGTATTTATGGGTACACCTGAATTTAGTGTGAAAATTTTAGAAAGTTTAATTAAGGAAACTGATGTAATTTTAGTAGTAACCCAACCAGATAAAGTACAGGGTAGACATAATCAATTAGTTTATCCAAGAATTAAAGAAGTGGCTTTAGAACATCAAATTAAAGTTTTTCAGCCTATTAAAATTAAAGAAGATTATAACTCTATTTTAGATTTAAAACCAGATATTATTGTAACTTGTGCTTATGGGCAGATAATACCAGATGCTATTTTAAATTTTCCTAAATATGGTTGTATTAATGTTCATGCATCCCTTCTTCCCAAACTTAGGGGAGGAGCACCTATTCATCATGCTATAATTGATGGATATAAAGAAACAGGAATTACTATTATGTATATGGATAAAGGAATGGATACAGGGGATATTATAAGTTATCAGAAAACTAAGATAGAGGATAATGATACTTATCAAAGCCTTCATGATAGATTAAGTGAAATGGGAAGAGATTTATTGATGGCAACTTTGCCTAGAATTATTAAAGGTGATATTAAGAGAATTAAACAAAATTCTGATGAAGTTACTTATGGTTATAACATTAAAAGGGAAGAAGAACTAATTGATTTTAATAAAGATTCTAAAGATATCTACAATCAAATTCGTGGTTTAAATCCTGAGCCTGGTGCTTATTTTTTAATGAAAAATAAAGAGGTTAAAGTATATGAAGCTATAAAAATTGATGATAATACTTATCAAAATAAAACTAATGGGGAAATTGTAAAAATTGATAAAAAAGGTATTTATATTAAAGTTAAAGATGGGTTAATTAAGATAATGGAATTACAAGTAGCTGGTAAAAAAAGAATGACTACAGCTAGTTTTCTAAATGGCAATAAAGAAGACTTAATAGGAATTATTTTAAATGAAGGAGTAGAGTATGAGAGATGAAAATGGTAATATAACAATTAAATCAGTATGGAAATGGTTAAGAAGTGAAAAAGGTAAAC
>CAZQAO010000083.1:0-1977 GCA_964591225.1 uncultured Muribaculaceae bacterium
GTAGCTACATCATTATAAATTAATAAATCATACCTAGCCGGTAATGTTCCATCATTCATAATACTAAAATTAATTTCACAACCGCTTTCATTCCCCTCTTCATCCGTTTTCGGTGCTAAACAATTCTTGTCATCATCATCACTCTCTTGAGTTAAATAACCTTTTTCTCCATATTCTGAAGCTTTTTTATTCGTATAAGTTACCACTAAACTCCCCGCTTGAACAACTTGATTCTCATTATTATTATTTACTTGTAAAAATACTGCATAGCTAGTCCCTAAAGCTGCTAGCGTTAAACAAATAACTACCAAAGCAATAACTTTTGTTTCCCTTTTAAATATCTTTTTATAATTGGTATTGTTGTTATTGCTTGTCTCACTCGTATTGTTCATAGTATCACCATACTTATATCATACCAAAAATACCCCTGTTTTACAATAAATAATCCCCGTAAAAACTAGAAATTTTCGCATACAAAAAGTGTTATAATTCTGTAACACTTTTTGCAATTTCATAATCTAAAATTAAACTCTTACCATGCATTTCATTGCCAACACTATTATCTAGCCATAATTTTACTTTATATTCTTTAGAATCTCCTTCGAGGGCATTTTCATCAAGAATAAAATGGTAATTATTATTATCTTCTTCCATTACTAATTGATTTAATTTCTTAACTTTATTATCAATAGCAATATTTAAGACATTATAATCTAAAGAAGATTTTTTAGATATCGATAATAATAAAATATAATTTTCCTTTATTAAACTATCATTTTTAACAGTTAATATAGTATCTTTTATATCAGTTAAAGCTTTATTATCATCTATTGGAATTATACTATTAGTAGGAATATCACCGATTGCTAAAGTAGTATAAGATAATTTATCTTCTGGTGTTGGTGATAATAAAGCCATAGAAGCAATATTTTCCATATTCTTACGAAGAGGTGCTATAACTACTAAAAAAACACAAATAAAGATAATTTCAATTACTTTGGCTATTATAAGACGATTTATATCCTTTTTTAATTTCATGTAATACCCCCTAGAAAATTGTTTTGATTATAGCATAAAGATTAAAATAAAGCAAATTTTCACTAAAAAAACACCTATCTATGGTGTTTTTCAGCGACGACAATTCGGGTATTTTTATTAACCTTAATGGGATCAGGTTCATAAATATTTTTATCCAATTTTAAACGTTTTCTAATATCTTCTTTACGAGTTTCTTCTTTGATTTTTTGTTCTACTTTTAACTCTTGTTCAGTAGTTTCTATCTTATCTAATTTACCCTTTACTCCAACCATTTTAAATATCTTAATAAGATCACTAATAATTATTATGACTGCTGGTATAACTATAGCAATTAACCAACCACCTTTATTAGCTAAAAAGTTTTGAACTCGACCTAATTGGGGTATTTTAAATAAAACCTTACCAATAACATTATCAAACTTAGCGGGAGAACTATCAGGGCTTGAATTAGCATCTCCTTTAGTAGTATAAGCAACCCCATTTTCATCACTACCAATACCAACAACCCGGTGTGTAATAGTCATACCTCTAGTAAGAGAACCAGTTGAGATAAAAGTAATAACATCCCCTTTTTTAATTTGATCAGGATTGGTTACTTTCATAGTAACAACAACATCCATAGGATTAATACTATGTTCCATACTAGGACTTATAATTGTATATAAAGATATAACTGGTTCAAATTTTTCCCCTTTAGAATCACTTAATTTACTACCAATTGCATAATAAGCTAAGAAAAGAGCTGTTATAATTAAAATCACGAGAATTGTTATTGATACTGCTTTAGAAATAATCTTGCCAATTCCCTTAAACCCATTTGTATTACCCGATGATTTCATATTCTTAGCCCTCTCTATTCTTTTTAATTATAATCTAGTATACATAAAATTACAAGTAAAAAACTCACTTTACAGTGAGCTTTAATTGGCTATTTCTACC
>CAZQAO010000084.1:0-1935 GCA_964591225.1 uncultured Muribaculaceae bacterium
CAAACAAAAAGGAGATAACTCCTATTCATTAAGAATTTTTATTTGAATTCCATCTATTTTATGACCAAAGATACCGGCATAACCATCATTTGCATTATTATATTTTTCAATCCATGGAAGCCATCCTAAATCTATTAAATGAACTCTATAAGCTATCTTATATTGTTCACTTATTATTTGAATACCATCTATTGCTTTTTTTAAATTGCCAGCATAATCATCGCGATCAACAACTGCTGGTAACCAATTTTTATTAAATTCATGTACTCGATATTTTACGGAACCACTTGTTAAATTTATATAAATACCACTAATGGGATTACCAAAATTACCAGCATATTTTTCATTATTTTTAACGTTGGGAAGCCATTTGTTTTTAACTAAATCATAAGTTTGATAAATAACATCTACTTTCTCTTTCATATTGGGTAAATCATTATCTAAATAAGGAGTGGGATTAATACGAATATCGTTTGTATTTCTTACTTCAAAGTGTAAATGACTACCATAGGCGTTTCCACTTTGTCCCATTGGTCCTAAGACATCTCCTCTTTTAACCCGAGCATTTTTCTTAACGTAAACACTTTTTAAATGCGCATATAAAGTATACATACCATTATCATGTTTAAGTTTAACATAATTACCATAAGAAGCTAGGCCAGTAGCTCCTTTTTCAGTACCATGTCCTGTACTCATAGCTACTACTACCCCATCACTGTGAGCTATAACGTCAGCAGTTTTATTTTTTTCTTTTACTAAATCTACTCCTTTATGATTTAATGATTTATATTTTTGAATAATTTGATTGGTAGCATTTTTTAAAACTCTACTCAAATAAGTATCCCCTCTTTCTACTATAAAATATGAAAGAACATTTTTTTGGTATTTGCATATGCACAAGTTATTTTTTGGGCATAGAAAAAAGCCCTCTAAAGGACTTTAATAGATATAAATGGTCGGGAAGACAGGATTTGAACCTGCAACCCCTTGGTCCCAAACCAAGTGCTCTACCAAGTTGAGCCACTTCCCGATACCCATTAATAGTATAGCATATTTTTTTTAAATTGCTACTATAAATATGGTGCACCCAGAGGGAGTCGAACCCCCAACCTTTAGATCCGTAGTCTAACGCTCTATCCAATTGAGCTATGGGTGCAAACGCAATATCATTATAGTATATGCTTTTTAAAAAATCAAGTTTATTCCCGAAAAAGCCCCTAGTAGTTTAACGTTCTTTTCTTTGCTCTAGGATTTGGTCGAGATTTTGAATTTCTTTTTTTTCGATTGATCTTTCTTTTAGCTCTTTTATAGTAAGACCATCTATATCTATTTTTTTATTACTATTTTTAACCACAATAAACTCATGGGGGTTTTGTTCATTTATTATTTTGATACTATCCCCATCTTGGACAATAATTTGAACCTCATTATTTGCGGATTCTATTAATTTCATCCTAATCTTCTCTTTCAATATTATCAAAGACTTCATCATCGAAAAAGTCTTTTAGCTTAATACCTAATCCTTCACAAATACGAGCAATAGTTAAAAGCTTAGGATTTTTTGATTGCCCAGCAATTAAACTTTGCACTGTACTTTGTGTTAAACAGCACATTAAAGCTAATTTATTTACGGAAACATTTTTTTCATCACATATCTTCATTATTTTTTGTGATACCGCACTAGATAATTTCATATTAACCACCTTTATATATAAAGTGTACCAATTAATAGTAAAAAACTTTTAACGATTAATTGTTAATACTGCTAATAATTTGGAATAAACTCTCCAATTAGTGATCTCATTATAAAATTAAAATGGCGCCAATCTTGTCAAAAAACGTCGATAGCAAGCATTTTTTTACTAATTGCAAATTTTTAAAATTGGTAAAATTTGGTAGTAAAAAAGTGGAAAAAAAATGTCTACTTTTTAAACT
>CAZQAO010000085.1:0-1735 GCA_964591225.1 uncultured Muribaculaceae bacterium
AATTCTTCGGTAGCAATATCGTTAAGTAAAGATTTACCTTTTTCATCAGGCATCGCAAATTTTTGACTAAAATATCTTAAAGCGGCAGCTAGTTCTGAATTAGCACCACCAAATTGAGTATAAATATATTTAGCCATTTTTAAATCTTTTTTGCGAATATTAACAGGATAATTTAAAGTTTTTACATATTTATACATACATACTACCTCCGGTTTTATCCCATGGCCAAGGATTTTTCAACCATTCATAAGTATTTTTATTTACTTCATCTAAAGTAAGTGGTCCATAAATACGAGCATATTCTTCTTTTAAATGCATACATTCTTTAACATACATTTTAAATTTTTCATAAATCATCATATCTTCTGGATGTAAATCTAAATATAAATTTAAATCATTAACAGCAAATTCCATTTCCATTATTTTATAAAGTAATGCTTCTCTTTCGGTAGTAGGTTTTAAATTCTTATACTTCATATTTTTATAAGGCTCATATTCTTTGCAAAACATATTTCCTCTTAAAAAACCTTCATTAGAATCTACTAAAATATCCTTATTAGTCTTATCTTCCATATTATATTGGTTTTTAGGATCAAATGAAAAACCAGCTAAAGATAAAACATCAAAATCATAGTTATTATCATCAAATAACATTTTTTCTTCCTCCTCCTAGGATATAGTATTCTTAGGTTTTATTCCTGATAAGGCATATGTCTAAAAATTGTTAATTTGACAATAATTTATAATTGTGCTAAGATATTTTTTGCTTTTTAAGGGGGTTAATTAGAATGAAAAAGAATCAAAAAATAAAAGCACTAAAAATTGCTTTACTAGGAATAGCTAGTAGTTTACTTTTATCTAGTTGTGGCACTAAAAATAATGAAGAAAAAGAAGCTGAACCAGTTTCTTATCAAATAAATAACGAACAAACATTATTAAAAGAAACTGTTAATAAATATAATGAATATCTAAGTCAAATCAATAGTCATAATCATTTAACTGAAGATGATATCAAAGCTATTGTTAATAATATCTTAGGAAATTGTCTATTATATGATCCTAACACTAATCAAGAACAAAAAACTAGTTTATATGACTTTGTCGAATTTGATCAAAATAAAATTAATGTTGATAAATTAGAAAATATCAACACTTATCCAATAATTACTCTAGGAGAATTTGTATTAGAAAACCAAGTACCAGAAACTGATTATGCTATTTTAAAAAATGTTAAATATCCTCAAGAGCAAGACGATGTTATTTTATCTTTCTATGGTGAAGATGTTTTAAAATGTTTTCAAACTATAGGTTATCCAACCATTATTTATAATGTCAATGATTTAATAGATGCCTATAATAAAATAGATGAAACTAAAAAATCTCTTGATGCTTATAATTCATATTTAGAATGTACAAATCAAGATAGTAAGATAACTGAAGAAATGCTAGAAGATATTGTTAAATACGAAAACTCTTATGTACAAATTAAAAATGCTAATAACACATTTCAAGTAGATTTAGAAAAATATGATTTAGTCAATTCTGAAGAAGGAATTAAATTATATTATGACAATTCAATAACAGATGGAGATTATACTTTTCAAGTTGATTTCTTAAGTGGTGAAATCAATTATAGTCAAGAAAATTATGAAGTTATTTCTACTCTCAAAGAAATGTTAGATGAATCAGATATATCTTCCATAGGAATTGGAATTCAAAAATTTAAAACAGAAAA
>CAZQAO010000086.1:0-1667 GCA_964591225.1 uncultured Muribaculaceae bacterium
CTTATCCCACCATCATTTCATCATTAAAAATAAATATTTCGATGTCTTTAATTGGGCTTTAAGACATATGGCGAAAAAATTACCGATTTTTAATTAACATTCCAATAAATTTGCAGCTGATTACTAGTAACGACAATTTTATTTAAAAGCATATTAACAATATTTCTTTTTTCCCCAAATTCTAAGTTATTCCAAACTAAACTTAAATTTTTTAGGTGTTTAAAAGTTTGAGCTTTCTTTTCTTGTTCTTTTAACTCTTCGATAGCTTTTAAGATATCCGATTTTTCTTCTAATAATTTAGTTAATTCTTTTTTAATTTCAGTGATTTCTATATCTTCTATTAATAACGTAATTAAATTATTAATTTTCTTCTTAATTTTATCTAATCTATTATAATAAAAATCTATTTTATTAGTGGTAACTATATTATTTTTAAATAAGGTTTCATCTAAAGACATAGCAAATAATTGCTCTAAAAAACAATCTTCTATCTCGTAACTATCATAACGACTACTTGGACAATTAGCATCTTTCACTAATTTTGGTTTACTTTTTTGTTTCGAATAACAATAACAAACCGTTCTCTGTCCCCATTTTTGATAACGATACTTAGCACCACAATACCCACAATAAATCTTCCCCGATAATAAGTAATTACTAGCATGGCGACTTTGACTTCGCATACGTTCTACTTGTTGTAATTCTTGATATTCTTCTTCGGTAATTACTGCTTCATGTCTACCTTCATATAATTCGCCCTTATAAGGAATTTTCCCTAAATTAGTTTTGGAATTTAATATTCCTTGAATCCAGGATTCATCATATCCAGTAATTTTTTCTAACTCTTTATAACTATAACCTTGGATTCTTAATGTTTTCATTAAATCAAAGATTACTTTTCTTTCCGGATTTATGACAAGCGTACCGGTGGCTTTATCATAATTATAAACAAATGGCGTCTTTCCGCCCCCTTTCCAATAACCATCTTCAGCTCGTTTTTTAAGACCTATTCGCGTTCTTTCTAATATGGTTTCTCTTTCTAATTGGGCAAATACGGAAAGTATTCCAATCATGGCTTTACCAAAGGGAGAAGTAGTATCAAAATTTTCTCGAATCGAAATAAAACCCACATTATGAGGATTAAATACTTCTTCAATTAAATATAACGTATCCTTTTGACTTCTGGATAAACGATCTAATTTAAAAACTAATACAGTATCTATTTTACCATCTTCACAATCTTTAATTAATCTTTGCATAGCTGGTCGTTCTAAATTCTTACCACTAAATCCTGGATCGGTATAAACTTCATAATCATACCATTCTTTACTTTTTAAATAACTTTCTAAAAATTCAATTTGGGCTTCAATGGAATAACCATCTACTTGGGTATCCGTCGAAACTCGGACATAAAGAGCTTTTTTCATAAAACCTCTAATCGTTATTTAAATATTTTTTTAATAAGGTATAAATAAGGGGATAATTTAAAACAATTGCTGACGGATTAATTAGGTTATTATTACTATCAAAATTTTCCACGATAAATTTTTTCATAACAACACCTCTATAATAATTTTATGGGTTAAAATCAAACTAATTACATAAAAAAAAGAGTTAATCTCTCTTTTCTTTATAATATCCTTTTTTACATATTAGTTTATCCGTAG